>CAYQYM010000105.1:0-7801 GCA_964421715.1 uncultured Acidipila sp. | reverse complement strand
GGCTTGACCGCTCAAGACTGGCGTGAGTAAGTTCACCTTCAAGGAGGCGAAGAAATGGAGAACACCGCTCCCACCCTGTTTCCCATCCTCAGCAATCCTGACCGGCCCCGGCGCGGTGTGGCCCGTCTGGCCGAAGAGGCCGAACCCTGCGGTGCCGGCCACCTGATCGAGTTCCGCTCGCTGCGGGTCCGTTCCATGCTCAACCGCAGCGTCGCCCGGCGAAAGCTGCGTTTTGCCTGGAGCATCAACCCCTATCGCGGCTGCGAATTCGCCTGCCGCTACTGTTATGCGCGCTATACGCACGAGTTTATGGAACTGCGCGACCCGGCGCTCTTCGAGCGTCGCATCTTCATCAAGCAGAACGCGGCGTGGCTGCTGGAGCAGGAGCTGCGGAAGGTGGGCCCGGGCGAGGAGATCGCCCTGGGCACGGCTACGGACCCCTACCAGCCGGTCGAGCGCAAGGCGCGCGTAACGCGCTCTATACTGGAGGTGCTGGCGCAGACGCAAGGGCTGGCCATTGGGATCGTTACGAAATCAACGCTGATCGCGCGGGACATTGACCTGCTGACTGCGATTGCCCGGCAAAACGACCTGGTACTTCACATCACGATCACGACGCCCGACCCCGAGCTGGCACGCATCCTTGAGCCGCGCGCTCCCCGGCCTGACCTGCGCTTCAGAACAGTGGAGCGGCTGCGCGCCGCCGGGCTGCGGACTGGCATTCTGAACTCGCCGCTGCTGCCGGGCATCACCGACACGGCACAGGCGCTGAACGCCACGGCGGAACGCGCCCTGCAGGCCAACGCGAGCTTCTTCTGCGCCAACCCGCTCTTTCTGAAACCCTGCTCAAAGGACACCTTCATGGCGTTCGTGCGGCAGCACTTCCCTGCCCTTGAGGCGAGCTACGCCAAGCGCTATGAGGCGGACGCGTTTGTAGCTCCCGCGTATGCCGAGCGCATCCGCGACCTGGTCCGCGCTGTGTGCCGCAGGCATGGGCTGCATGCGCGCAGCACAGACGCCCTGCTGACGCGGGATGGAGGAGAGGCGCATCGCAGGAAGCCTGTGCAGCCGGTGCAGGGAGATCTCTGGCATTAGTCAGCCGACGGCTGCTGTATTCTGCGAACGAATGAGGGTTCGGCTCGCGCTGCTGCATGCCGGGTTTCTGCTGTCGGGTGTCGCCGTGGCGCTGCCGGGCGCTGAGCTACCGCTTTTGCTGCACCATGGCCACTGGACGGACGCGCATGCTGGCGCCGTGGCGGCCACGCAGTTCCTGGGCTCGGGGCTGGGCGCCATGGCGGTAGCCCGGAGACGCGCCGCTACCGTAAAAATTGGCTATGGGCTGGCAGCGGCGGGCCTCCTGGTGCTGGCGCTCTCACTCGGTGTGGCTGATTATCCGGGGTTCGCCCTCATCGGCGCGGGCATAGGCATGTCGATGACTTCGACCAGCCTGCTGATCGGTGAGGCGACGGGCTCGGCGCGCGCCTCGGCCCTGTCGCTGCTCAACTTTTCCTGGGGAGCGGGCGCGGTCTCGGCTCCCGCACTGGTGCGCCTGGCGGGCGGGTACGCCGGCCTGCCGCCACTGCTGGCGACCCTTGGCGGGCTCTACGTGCTGGCGCTGGCCGCGGCTTCTGCCCTGCTGCCGGCGGAGCCGGTGCGTCCTCCCGGTGAGCAGGCGGTCCAACGGCGTGGTTTGGCGATCTACTTCGCGCTGCTGCTGTTTCTTTACGTTGGCGTCGAGAGCAGCATCGGCAACTGGATCATCCTGCTGGCAGAGCGGTCGAGCAGCAACCGGCTGAGTCCCATGGCCGCCTCGCTCTTCTGGGCTGCATTGCTTGGCGGCCGCGCCCTCACACCTCTTTTGCTCAGGCGCGTGCGCGAACCGGGACTGCACCTGCTGGCCGGCGTCATCGCGGTGCTGGCAGTGCTGCTGCTGCTCTCAGCGCGTGAGCCGGTTCTGCTCTTCACAGCCACGGCGCTTGCCGGGCTGGCCCTGGCGCCTGCCTTTCCGCTCACCACGGCAGCGCTGGTGGAGCGAATGCCCCGGGGCAGCCGGATCGGATGGGTCTTCGCCGCCTCGAGCCTTGGCGGGGCCTCGCTCACCTGGGCCGAGGGACTCCTTTCAACTGCGACCGGGTCGTTGCACGCCAGCTTCTGGGTGCCGGTCGCAGCCACGTGCCTTATGGCCGGGTTAACGGCCTACTATCCTCGCAGGTGGCCTATCAGCCTTGAGACCAAATAGAGCCGCAGCACCCAAGGACGTAGAGCCCGCGCCTAATGGTGACCATGCCCGAGGGGACGCGGCGTGCCCTCGACCTGCTTCTTCGGCAGCCTGTCTGCGCGCCGGCCGAGCAGATACATCGTGCTGCCGAAGACGAGCATAACGACTCCCCAGATCAGGTTGATGTTCATATCCGCTGAGCGCTCGTAGATGGCGCTGCCTCGCGTAAACAGCCCATAGACCGTGAGGATGGCGCCGACGATGGTAAAGAGCAGGCCCATGGGGATGCGGAGATCGAGATTCATCGCCTGTGGCTCCTATCTAAAGATCAGGTTGAGTGTGACCAGCATGGCGATGAGACCGACCGCGATGACCTTGGGCCGGGCATACCAGGCCATATGGTGCTCGGCCGGCTTGGGCGTGAGCGAGTAGACCAGGCCGACCAGTTCGGGCTCGGGCCGCGGCTTTGTTATCAGGCTCACCACTACGGTCACGAGGAAGTTGACCGAGAAGGCCCAGATGGCCGTCCAGAAGTTCTGCGCCATGTCGCTGGGATAGTTGTGCACGACCGCGATCCAACCGCCGTGAATGCCGGGGTGCGCCTCGACAGGCAGCGTGAGCCCATGGTGTACGATGGCCGCCAGCGTGCCGCTCACCAGGCCGGTGAAGGCGCCGTGGCCGGTCGTGCGCTTCCAGAACATGCCGAGCAGGAAGGTCGCAAACAGCGGTGCATTCACAAAGCTGAACACAAGCTGCAGCGTATCCATGATGTTGTTGAAGCCCACGGCGATGTAGGCGGTGACGATCGATATCAGGATGCCGACGACCGTCGTCCAGCGGCCCATCTTGAGATAGTGCGTGTCGCTGGCGTTCTTGTGAATGTAGGACTGGTAGAGGTCATAGGTCCATACGGTGTTGAACGCGGTGACGTTGCCGGCCATGCCGGACATGAAGCTGGCCAGCAGCGCGGTGAGTCCAAGCCCGAGGATGCCGGTAGGAAAGTAATTGAGCAGCATGTTTGGAATGGCGAGGTCGTAATCGAGCAGCGGTTTGCCGTGCTCGTCGGTCATCACTCGTCCGCTGACCGGATCGACCTTGGCGGGAATGAGTCCCTTGCCAGGCCTGCCGGCCTGGGCTCCGCCACTGGCCGCACCTGCGGGTCCGGCGGCCTGCAGCGAGGGCTGCTGCAGCATGGCGTGCTGCGTCATGGCAGGGGTGGCAATCGCGATGAGACCGGGCAGGATGACCAGGAATGGAAAAAACATCTTGGGAATGGCGGCGATCAGCGGCACGCGCCGCGCAGACTCCTCGGAGTCTGACGCCATGGCCGTCTGGATAACGAGGAAGTCCGTACACCAATAGCCAAAGGAGAGCACAAAGGCAAGGCCCATAGAGAGGCCGAACCACTCCACGCCGAGCGGGTTGGCATGGGGATTGGTCATGCCGCGCCACGAATGCGTGTAAGCCTCGGGCAGTGCCGCCTTGAGACCGTTCCAACCGCCCACGTTCCTGAGCCCCACCCACACCAGGGGCAGGAAGCCGGCAACGATGAGGAAAAACTGCAGCACCTCGTTGTAGATGGCGCTGGTGAGTCCGCCGAGAAAGATATAGCCGAGCACGATGATGGCCGAGAGCAGGATGGCGAAGTGAAAGATCCAGCCCAGGGGCAGGTTCAGCTTGAGAAACAGAGCGTCAAAGACATGCAGCGTCTGGATGAGCCGCGCCATGGCATACATGGAAATGCCGGAGGAGAAGACCGTCATCACGGCAAAGGAGCAGGCGTTGTAGGCGCGCGTCTTCTCATCGAAGCGCAGCCGCAGGAACTCCGGCACCGAGCGCGCCTTCGAGCCGTAGTAGAACGGCATCATGAAGACGCCGACGAAGATCATGGCCGGAATTGCGCCTATCCAGTAGAAGTGGCTCGTCGCGATGCCGTATTTCGCGCCCGAGGCACCCATGCCGATGACCTCCTGCGCGCCGAGGTTGGCGGAGATGAAGGCCAGGCCGCAGATCCAGGCGGGCAGCGCGCGGCCAGCCTGGAAGAAGTCCTTGCTGGTGCGCATGAAGCGCTTGAGGGCAAAACCGATGCCGAGTACGAAGACAAAGTACAGCAGCATGATGAGCCAGTCGATGGTGGTCAGATTCACGGGAGCGCGTCCTTCGGAGAAGGTGTCAAATCTGGATAAATGTACGCGGTTTCATCCCGCCCGGCAATGGTGAGCATTGACCACGGGCGACGATTGGCTTAGCGCACGACACCGATGTTATCCGCCGGCCAGTAAATAAAGGACGCCTTACCGTAGATGAGAGCGCGGTCCACCGGGCCGAAGTCACGGCTGTCGCTTGAGATGGAGCGGTGGTCGCCCATCACAAAGTAGCCGCCGGGCGGCACGACCAGTTCCGGCACGGAGCGCGTATCGCGGTACTGCACGGGGACGTAGGGCTCGCTGACGCGCCTTCCGTTGACGTAGAGGCGGCCATCGTCGATGCGAATGTCATCACCGGGCAGCCCGATGACGCGCTTGATGTAGCTCTTCTGTGGGTCGCGCGGATAATAGAAAACCACGACATCGCCGCGCGTGATCTTCTCCACACGGTAGGCGAACTTGTTGATGAAGAGACGGTCCTGATCGCGCAGTTCAGGCAGCATGCTCGTGCCCTCCACCTTCACCGGCTGGTAGAGGAAGGTGATAATGAGCACGGAGGCGACGATGGAGAAGAGCAGGTCACGCAGCCAGAGGCGCAGTACGGAACTTTGCGCCCGCGCCGGCGTTGCCTTCTCGCTCCGGCTGGCGCTGCTGAACGGGTCCTGTTCGTTCATGCGCACCCCAGCGTGCCCCCTGGACAGAGCACCTGCTGCTTAGGGCGACCCGGCTTGAGCATGGGCGGCTGGGCTAAAGGCACGGCGCTTGCGCCCGGAGCCTCGGGCGAGGGCGCGATGTTCGCCTCGGTAATGGCAAGGGGCCGCTGCAGCACCATCTCCACCGTCTGTCCCTGTTCCAGGTTCATATCCGGGCCGCGGCTCAGGAGTGTATAGACGAGGCCGCCGACGCCGCCGGCGAGCGCGCCGATGCCGACGCCCCTGAGCAGTGAGCCTGAAACTGCGCCGCCAATCGCGCCGCCTTGCGCGCCGACCTCTGCTCCCCTGGCAATCCTGCCCAAATCCCGACCCTTGCTGCCGGACTGCTCGATGGTGCCCTCGGCATCCTTCACCTTGGGTCCAGCGGAGCCTGGCACCGAATTTATTAAACCGGGGATGGAGACGACCGAGCCGTTGGGAAAGATGATGGTGGTGAAGTGCATGCCGACCTGGGCACGGCCCTTGACGCGGCCGGGCCGCACCACGCGGTCGATCACACCTTGCACATACACACCCGCAGGGATCGCAACGTGCGTTCCCACGACGACGGGGAAGGTCGAGGACAGGTAAACGCCATCGCCGGGGCGCGCCGTCCTGGTGTCAATGCCGCTCCTGAGCGCAAGCAGTACCTTTGTACCCGGCGGCACGAGAATGCTATCCGGGTGCTCTTCGGCCTCTTTGAACTGGCGGACCAACTCGTCAGGCGAGGCCTGGTGGGTGGTGGTGAAGGTGATCTGCGGCTGCGGCGGGGACTGGATGGGCTGCATCTGGGTTGCGCCCTGCGCCTGCGTAGCTGCCTGGGCGGATGCCGGGCTCTGTTCGGGTGCCTGGCCGTGGGCGGGTGCCTGGGCCCATGTGGGCGGAGCTACCGCCAGGGCAAGCGTAATGGCGAGCAGCTGGGCCGTCCGCCGTGTTTCCGTGAGTATCCTCATCCACACCTCAATAGGCAGATCGCGGGCCCGGCGCGCCGCTACTTTGCCGCAGCGGCGGCCGCTGGCGTGGCGGCAGGACGCCACGCGTCCACGATCGTCTTCGCCAGCCTTGCCATGAGCACCTCTCCCTCATTATCCACGCTCCAGCCCTGGTCTGCGTTGTCATAGGTGAAGAGCGAGAGCAGGACAGGTCCCTGCCGGGTAAAGACCACGCCGACATCGTTGCGCACCGCGTCCAAAGCCCCGGTTTTGTCCGCAATCGCCGAGTCGCTCTCGGTTGAGTCAATGGTCTCGAGATAGCGGGGAATGCTGTCGCGGTAAAACTGGTTCTTCAGCATGTGAAGGGCGGCGTCGCAGAGGGCATGGTCGCCTGGCGCGGGCGCCGCGCCCGCTCCGGGCGGGTCCAGGTCGCAGGTGACAAACCGCTTCAGGATGGCCGCCATCTCGCGCGCGGTGGTCTTGCCCAGCCCGAACTGCGGCTGGTCGGGCGGCATGGGAGCCTCGGACGGCTGGCCGATTTTCTTGTACAGCCACGTGTCGTGAAGCCCGATAGAGACGATGCGGTCGTTGATGTTCTTGAGTCCAAGGTGGTCGATGGCGAGGTTTGTGCCCGTGTTGTCGCTCACGATGATCATCATCGTCAGCACGTCCTTAAAGGTGATCGTCTGCGGCGTGTCAAAGAACATCAGGATGCCGGAGCCGCTGACCTGGTCGTGATGCTTGAGCATGATCCTGTCCTCGAAGTGCGCCTTGCCTGCGCGAATCTGCTCCAGCGCCTCGTAGAGAACGGCCAGCTTGATAACGGAGGCGGCTTTCACCGGCGTATCCGCGTGGATGGCCAGCTTTTTACCGTTGCTCATGTCCTCGGCATAGACAGCTACCTTGCCGTGGTAAGCGGTAATCATGGACTGCACCGACGCCTCCAGCGTCTTGTCTTCCTCTGCATGGCTCTGCTGCGCCATGGCCGCCCCCGCGCTGAGAGCCGCGGCTGCGACAAGCCCCACCACCAACCTGGCCAACCGGTTCTGCATCCTCATTGTTTCGCCTCGACGGAAAATTGCTGCGCTACCATTAAGCCCTACACGGAGGACTGCGTCTATGGCCTTGCCCGGCAAGATGGATACGGCTCGCTTTGCACCGGTTCGCTCACTGCTGGAGCGCGCCGTGGCGGATGGTGCCTTCCCCGGCGCCGCCTACGGCGTGTGGCACCGCGGCGGAGTGGTTGCGCTGGACGCGGCAGGCAGGCATACCTATGACGCGTCCAGCGCCGCCGTGACGCCGGACACCATCTACGACCTGGCCAGTCTGACCAAGGTGCTGGCCACCACGGCTATCGCGATGCTGCTGGTGGACCGGTGCGTGCTCGACCTGGACACGCCGCTCGGCGAGGTGCTGCCGGGGTTTGTCATCGGCAAGGAGCCGGGCAGCCATAAAGAGCGCGTCACCTTCCGCATGCTGCTGGCGCACAGCTCCGGGCTGCCCGGCTACGCGCCCCTGTTTGAGACGCACCGCGAGCCGCGCGACCTGCTCCGCGCTGCACTCCAGGTGCCGCTGACGGCTGAGCCCGGCACACGCGCCGAGTACTCCGACATCGGCTTCCTTCTGCTTGGCAAGGCTCTCGAGGTACTCTCCGGCGATCTACTCTCCCGCGTCTGCCGGCGTGAAATCTTCGCTCCGCTCGGGATGGAGCGCACCTGCTACTGCCCGCCTAAAGAGTGGCTGCCGCAGATTCCGCCCACGGAAGACGACCGCACCTTTCGCCACCGGGTGATACACGGCGAGGTGCATGAC
>CAYQYM010000104.1:0-7879 GCA_964421715.1 uncultured Acidipila sp. | reverse complement strand
GCCCCTGCAGGCCGGCGATGACCCGGAGCTCGTGGCCCAGGCTGTCGCCGCAGGCGGCGTCAGCGTGTTTCCTGGCTGGGAGTTCTTTGCCGGGGTTGCTGGCGCGAACCAATCGCTGCTGGACCTGTTGCCCTGCCTTCTCTTTGTGGAAGAGCCCGGCATGATCCAGAACCAGATGGATCGCTGGTGGAACAAGGTGGGGCAGCGGCACGACCGCAGCGGCATCGGCTCGCTCATCACGCCGGAGGACATCTACATGCGCCCGGAGATGCTGACCGCACAGCTGCAGTCACATCCCGGGCTCGATGTGGACCAGCTCGGCACCGTGGACGTACTGGAAGAAGACGCGACGCTGGGCGAAATCGAGTTCGCCTCGCGGCCCACGCTGAAGTTTCACGGCTCCATCCCGGCCCTGGTGGAGCAGGTGCGCACGCTCATGGAACAGGAGACACGCATCCTGATGGCGGCGCCCAACCAGGGTGAGGTCGAGCGGCTGGCCACGCTGCTGCGCGAGTATGAGATTCCCTACCGGCTGGGCAGCCGGGTGATGCACGCGGGCAGTGAGAACGTCTACGACGAATCCAGCTACCTTGCCGGTGACCTGCGCACGCCCGTGCTGGTGCGCACCCAGATTGCCAATGGCGTAAGCCTGCCTGCGGCAAACCTCGTGCTCTTCGGCGCAAACGACTTCTCTGACGATGCAGACGTGATGGCGCGGCCCGCGCCCAAGCGCTCAAAGACAGCCGCCTTCGTCTCTGATTTTCGCGATCTGGCCGTGGGCGATTACGTGGTGCACGTGGAGCACGGCATCGCCCGCTACATGGGCCTCAAGGAGATCAGCCAGGACGGCATGAACGTCGAGTTCATGATCCTGGAGTTCGCCGAGCAGGCGCGTCTTTACGTTCCGCTGACACGGCTTGATCTCATTCAGAAGTTCCGCTCGACCGAGGCCGGGCCCACACCCGTGCTGAACCGTCTGGGCTCGCAGCAATGGGCCAAGACGAAAGCGCGCGTGAAGAAGGCCATGCAGGACATGGCGGATGAACTGCTCAAGCTTTATGCACAGCGCAAGGCTGCCGAGGGCTTCGCCTACCCGCCGGACAATGAGTTTCAGCGCGAGTTTGAAGACGCCTTCGACTTCAACGAGACAGACGACCAGCTGAACGCGATTGCCGACATCAAGCGCGATATGGAATCTTCGCAGCCCATGGATCGCCTGCTCTGCGGCGACGTGGGCTATGGCAAGACGGAAGTCGCCATGCGGGCAGCGTTCAAAGCGGTACAGGGCGGCCGGCAGGTAGCAGTGCTCACACCCACCACCGTGCTCAGCTTCCAACACTATGAGAGCTTCAAGCGGCGATTCAAACAGTTCCCCATCAACGTCGAGATGATTTCGCGCTTTCGCACGCCGAAGGAGCAGAAGGTCATCCTTGAACAGGTGGAGACCGGCCGCGTCGATATCCTCATCGGCACGCACCGTCTCCTCTCCAGGGACTTGAAATTTCAGGACCTCGGCCTGCTGATCGTCGATGAGGAGCAGCGCTTTGGCGTACGCCACAAGGAGCGGCTCAAGCAGATGCGCCAGCAGATCGACGTACTGGCCATGTCAGCCACGCCAATTCCTCGCACGCTGCATATGTCCATGGTCGGGCTGCGCGACATGAGCGTTATCGAGACGCCACCCAAGGATCGCATGGCGATTCAAACCGTCGTTGCAAAGTTCGACGAGAAGCTCATTCGCTCCTCTATCGAGTTGGAGCTGGAGCGCGGCGGCCAGGCTTACTTCGTGCATAACCGCGTGGAAACAATCTACGATCTTGCCGCGAAGATCCAGGAGCTGGTGCCTTCCGCGCGTGTGATCGTGGGCCACGGACAGATGGGTGAGAGCGAGTTAGAACGCGTCATGCTGGCTTTTATGAATCATGAATATGATGTGCTGGTGGCCACGACGATCATCGAAAACGGTCTCGACATCCCGCTTGCAAACACCATCATCATCAACCGTGCAGATCGGCACGGACTCGCCGAGCTCTACCAGCTGCGCGGCCGCGTGGGCCGTTCAAACCGCCGCGCATACTCCTACCTGCTGATTCCACCGGAGCAGGAGCTGACTGACATTGCACGGCGCAGACTGGCCGCGCTCAAGGAGTTCTCTGACCTGGGTGCCGGGTTCAAGATAGCCGCGCTCGATCTCGAATTGCGCGGAGCAGGCAACATGCTGGGTGGGGAGCAGAGCGGGCACATCGAGGCTGTCGGATTCGAGATGTACACGCAGATGCTCGAAGAGGCCGTGAGCAGGCTGAAGGGCGAGGAGCGCGTGGAGCACGCGGCCACGCAACTAAACCTTGGCATCAGTCTGCGCATCGACGAGAGCTACATTCCAGAGGAGAACCAGCGCCTGCGCATATATAAACGAATCGCCGGTGCGCAGGGCGAGCGCGAGCTGGACGACGTGAAGGCTGAGCTGGAAGACCGCTACGGTGCGCTGCCGCAGACCGTGGCTCATCTTTTAGAGGCGGCCAGGCTGCGGGTGGTCTGCGAGCGGCTCGGCGTATCGCAGGTAGACCGCAAACGCGACCAGGTTCACATGCGCTTCGCCGAGAATGCCGGCATCGACCCCGGCCGCCTGATGAAGCTTGTAGCCAAGAATGCAAAGCGCGGGGCGCAGTTTACTCCGCAGGGAGTGCTGCGCTTTCCACTTGCCGCGGTTACGCCGCACGAAATCATGTCCGAAGTACATATGCTGCTGGCTGAGCTGGCATCGCGCGAGGCTGTGGCCTGATTGGGGCTGCTTTCTATTACGTATTCATCTGCAAACCACGAATTTGTGGGTATCTTGAAAGGTCATCATGAAGGCTGGCTGGACACAAAGGGCAATAGTGCTTGGAGGGATTATGGCGGGGGCTCTCACGGCAGGCGTGGCGCAGGCGCAGGCAACAAGCGCCGACGCTGACTTTCGTACACTGGCCTCAAAGTACATTGCCGAGGGCATCTACCGGTTTGCGCCGACCAACGCCACCTCCGCCGGGTTGCACCAGTATGACGGCCAGCTTGAAAACTACACCAGGGCAGGCCTTGATACCCAGATCTCCACACTGCACGCCTTCAAAGATGAGTTTGATGCCGTCTCGCCCACTCCGCTAAACCTCTCGACGCGCAGCGATCTTGAGATGGTGCGCAGCAACATACGCTCGACACTGCTGACGCTGGAGACGATTCGCCCATGGGAGAAAAATCCAGACTTTTACTCTAGCGGCATCACGAACAGCGCATTCACGCTGATGGAGCGGGAGTTCGCACCAGCCGATGACAGGCTGCGCTCGCTGATCTTGCGGGAGAGGCAGATGCCGGCCGCGCTAGATGCTGCCCGCACGAATCTGAGGAATCCTCCTCGCATTTACGCCGAGATTGCGCTCGAGCAGATGCCCGGCATCATCGGCTTCTTTGAGCATGACGTGCCGATGGCGTTTATCGAGGTCAAAGACCCCGCGCTCAGGGCAGAGTTCCGCAAGAGCAACGCCGCCGTGATCACCGCGCTTAAAAGCTATCAGCAGTGGATGAAAACGGACCTGCTGCCGCGCTCCAGGGGCGATTTCCGCCTCGGTGCGGACACCTTTTCGAAGAAGCTGCTATATGACGAGATGGTAGATACGTCACTCGACAAGCTGCTCGACGTCGCCTACGCAGACCTGCGCAAGAACCAGGCCGAGTTCGCACGTGTAGCCAAGGAGGTTGATCCTTCAAAGACGCCCAGGCAGGTGCTCGCAGAACTGGCAACGCTTCACCCCGCGCCGGACCACCTGCTGCAGAGCTTCCGCGATTCGTTCGACAGCCTCATCCAGTTCATCCGCGATAAGCAGATCATCACCATTCCCTCAGAAGTGCGGCCTGTACTCGAGGAGACGCCGCCCTTCATGCGCGCGACAACACAGGCCTCGATGGACCCACCCGGACCGTTCGAGACCCACTCGACAACGGCGTACTTCAACGTCACGCTGCCGGAGAAGAGCTGGACCGCCGCCCATATCGCGGAGCACATGGCAGCATTCAACGTCGGCACCATTGTGAGCACGTCTGTACACGAGACTTATCCCGGTCATTACGTGCAGCTGCTTTGGGTGCAGCAGGACCAACTGAGCGAAGTGCGCAAGGTGATCACCGCGAACACGAACGTAGAAGGCTGGGCGCATTACTGCGAACAGATGATGCTGGATGCAGGGTACGGGCAGCCGGGGCTTGGGGCGAAGGATGAACGTGAGGCCAGGCTGATCCGCCTCGGCCAGTTGCAGGATGCCCTGCTGCGTGACGCAAGGTTCATCGCCGGCATCAAGATGCACACCGGGCAGATGAGTTTCGACCAGGCCATCGACTTCTTCGTCGACGAAGGGTATCAGTCACGTTCCGTGGGCACAGTGGAGACCAAGCGCGGCACGAGCGACCCCACCTACCTCTATTACACGCTCGGCAAGCTCGAAATACTCAAGCTGCGCGCCGACCTTGAATACAAGCAGGGCGCGGAATTTTCGCTCCTGAAGTTCCACGACAGCTTCATGCGGCAGGGTGGCGCTCCCATCAAGATCGTGCGCCGGGCGCTGCTCGGAGAGGATTCCCCTACGCTGTAGCGCTATTTTGCATCAGAGCGTTGGGACAACACACCTTGAGAGGATAAGCGATGAAGAAGGTGCGCAAGGCGGTATTTCCAGCAGCCGGACTCGGCACACGTTTCCTGCCGGCGACCAAGGCCGTTCCCAAGGAGATGCTATCGCTCGTAGACAAGCCAATCATTCAATACGGCGTGGAAGAGGCGCTCGCCTCCGGCTGCGAAGAGATCATCATCGTCACCGGCCGCGGCAAGTCGACCATCGAAGATCACTTCGACGTGAGCTATGAGCTTGAGGCAAATCTTGAGCGGCGCGGGAAAACTGAACTGCTGAAGCTTGCGCGCGGCGTCTCGCAAATGGCCCGGCTCGTTTACGTGCGCCAGAAGGAGTCGCTGGGATTAGGTCACGCTGTGCTGGTGGCCAAGGACCTCGTCGGAGACGAACCATTCGCGGTCATCCTGCCAGACGATGTCATCGACGCCCCGGTTCCCTGCCTGAAGCAGATGGTAAGCGTCTACGAGCAGAAGGGCGGCTCGGTGCTGGCCACGATGCAGGTGGAAGGTGCTGCGATCTCCGCCTACGGCGTGCTGGCCGGCTCGCCTGATCCTGATAATCCGCGCATCTTCAACGTGACGGGCATGGTGGAAAAGCCGAAGCTCGAAGATGCTCCCTCGAAGAACGCCATCATCGGCCGCTACGTACTGACGCCAGGAGTCTTCGAGCAGCTTGAGCAAACGAGGCCCGGTGCAGGGGGTGAAATTCAACTTACCGACGGCATTCTGGGCCTACTCAAGAAGGAAAAGGTCTACGGCTACAACTTCGACGGCGTGCGCCACGATGCAGGAGACAAGATGGGCATGTTGAAGGCAACCGTCGACTTTGCACTCAAGCGGCCTGACCTTGGGCCGCAGTTTCGGGAGTATCTGAAGGGGCTTGCACTCTAGCCTGCCTGCTTGCAGAAGCGAGAGCCTGGAAGGGACTGGAGAGCAGCAACGGGTTCGCGCTCCAGGCAAGTTGCGGCTCGGCACGGACCGAGTTCATCGTAGCGTGCAGCCGCGGTCGAGCATAGCGCCGCAAAGATGGAGTCATGCGCGAGCGGCGCGGACTTGAGGCCTAAGCCTTCAATACCGCTGCGACTTCGAGTGCACTGCCCTACCTTTCGCGTCACCAGAATGCACCCGCGCGTAGCCGGCATGCGCGGGGTTTGCTTACATGGGCGAGAGCTAAAAGGGGATGTCGTCGTCGGTAATTTCAGCGGACTGCGCGTAGTCGTCTGCCGGCGCGGAGCTGCGCTGGTCGTAAGAGGTGCTGCGGCTGTAACCCCCGCTGCTGCCGCCTTCGCCCTCGCCGCGCCCGCTGAGCAGCGAGAGATCATTGACGATGATCTCGGTGCGGTATTTTTTTTCACCACTGGTCTTGTCGTCCCAGGAGCGGGTCTGGATCCTGCCTTCGACGTAGATCTTGTTACCCTTCTTGACGTAGTCGCGAACGATCTCAGCCGTACGCTGGAAGGCGACGAGGTTGTGCCACTCGGTCTTCTCGGTCCAGTTGCCGGCCTGGTCCTTTGTGCGTTCGGAGGTGGCCAGCGAGAAGGTGGCAATTGCCATACCACTGGGTGTGGCCTTGATTTCGGGATCCTTGCCTACGTTGCCGAGCAGGATGACTTTATTGACGCTCTTCGCCATGGGCGATCTCTCCAGTGCCAGGTGGATTCAGCGGAAAGGATAGCAGACGGCGCAAATCGGTTTCACCGGTAGCGCTTTTGCAGGCGGAAGATGAGGCTGAAAACGCCGACCTCGTCCCGTACCGCCACCACCGAGAGATTCTGGGTGAGGTTGAACTGGCCCTGGATAAGCTGCCTCTGCGTGGAGTTGACGTTGGTGGCATAGGTGAGCACGGCGTTAGGGCCCACGTTCTCCTGAACGGTGATGCGCGCGGTAGCATTGCCCAGGCCGTTGACAAAGGTGGGATCGATCTTGACGCTGCCGCCCCCGAAGAGCTTCTGAATGCGGCTGCTGATAGTGGCGTTGAGCGCACCACCCAGCAGTGTGTTTGCGGTGGAGTTCACGCCGGCCTGCTGCTGCTCCTGCGAGTAGATGGCTCGCTCTTCCTGGGTCCGGCCCATGGCGAGCAGCGAGAAGATGTCCTGCTGTGAAAGCGGAGGCTCAGACCGGAAGGTGGGAGTGAGCTTGCTGGGTGTGCCGTGCAGGCCGATGGTGACGTCGTAGTTCTCCACCCGCGTGGTCGCATCGAGGTTAATGATCGGGTCGATGCGGACCGGGTTGTTGAAGTAAATCTCTCCGTGCTGTAGCTGGTATTTAGCGCCGCTGAAGGTGGCACTGCCTTCAGTGATGCCGATACGGCCCAGGACGGACGGGTTAGCTACGGTGCCGCGAACGTTCAGATTTACGTCTCCCGCCAGGCGTGCATAGGAGTTCTGGAAGTCGAGCTCCGGGGCCGAGACGACATGAATGTCCAGCCGGACGTGATTAGTAAAGGCCGTGGGATCGGGAGGCGGGCTGATCGCATTGCCCGGGCCGGTGATCGCGGCAAAGTCAATGTTCGGGCTCACCATAAACCGGGTCAGCCTGACGTCGCCGCTGATGAGGATGTTCTGCGCCGTGCCCTGGATTCGCAACTTCGTATCCACGACGGAGCTAAGGCCGGGCGGATAGCGGACGCGGACGCTCTTGCCGGAGACGGTGAAGTCTCCAAAGATGCCCTGCTGGTAGGTGACGAATCCACCCATCGTGAGCTTGCCGCCGCCGCTGTACGCGGTGAGGTCCTGTACCTGAAGGCGGTCCTGATTGAAGACCAGCCTCCCGTTCATCTTGCTGATGCCGTTTGGGAAGGTCTGCAGGCTGAAGTTGACGTCGCGGAAGTTTACCTGCCCGGTAAGGTTCGGCCTCTGCGTGGTTCCGCTGCCGTCCATGTTGAAGTCGACGCGGCCGGACGAGGTGATGTTCTGATTGACGCTCTGCGCGAGCTTAACGTTGAGCGAGCCGGTGGCGTGGACAGCAATGGCCTGCGGTTTGTCAAAGAGGCCGATGCGGCCGCGCATCTGAAGGTCCGTGTCCGGGCCGGTGATGTGGAGCGGGTCAAGCCGGAGCACACCCTTGTCGAGCGTGGTGTGCAGCGGGCCCTGGCTTTCGATGGGGATGTTGGCGAGCTGAACCTTGAATTGCGTGAGCTGGGCGTCGCCACTGAGGGCGCGCGGCCGCTTGAGCGGACCGGCTACATTTACCTGGCCTGCGATCAACGAAGGAGCGGTAACGCCC
>CAYQYM010000103.1:0-7880 GCA_964421715.1 uncultured Acidipila sp. | reverse complement strand
CGCGAGCGGGATGGGCACGCCCGGGGGCTGGCCGGGGAATGCCTCCAGTGCCGGATAGGGCGGGCCGTAGCGGACCGGCGCCTCGGCAATCTCAGCCGCCAGTGCTGATGCCTGCGCGCGCAGCGTCTGCAGCAATGAAACTGAGGCCGCCGTCATACCGCCGGGCCCAACGCCGCTGTTCAGTCCGGCTATAAGTTCCGGGTCGCCGCTCTCGGCCGCGTGCCAGGTGGCCTCCTTGACGATGCGCAGACTTTCCGCCTCTGAGAGCGCCGTGTTAAGTGTGTCTAGCCGGGCCACCACCACGTTGTGTGAGCCATCCGGCCCATAGAGTCCCGTGTCGCGCTGCAGCGTGACCGCCCGTGCCTGCAGCGCTTCGGTCTGCTTCTTCAGATCCGAGAGCTGGCCTGCCAGCCAGCTCGAGGCCTCGGCGGTTGCGGCAAAGCGCGCCTGAAAAGAGTACTCCGTCAGCGCGGCGACGAGCGCGTTGACAACGCGCGCCGCCAGCACCGGGTCGGGATTTGCGTAGCTGACGCGGATGAGGCGCGTCGCCGTCACAGGCTCCACCTTGAGATGGCCGGCAAATATCTTCAGCGCGGCATAGCGGCGGTTTGGCGCTCGGTCCAGCGGCACACTCAGCGGTTCGAGCGCATTGCGCCGCAGCCAGACCGGCAGCAGGCTGCGACGCGGTCTGGCCGGCTGCGGAAAGTAGTCGCGCGTGCTCTCAAGGCCAAGCCCGGTGATGACCTTAATGGCCAGCATGTCAGACTCAAGAATCTGCGCTTCGGTCTGAAGGGTGATGTTGTAATCCATGGAATCGGACGCGACGTCTGCGGCTTCGCCCATTACGCCCGCGTCCAGCCCGAACGAACCGGAGCTCTCCTTCTGCACCTGCAGGACGCTGGTGGCCCGGTAGCGGCGCGTGGCTGCGAGGCAGTAGACCGTGGCGACAATGAGAAACGCCGCCACGCAGCAGAGCACGGGACGAGCGCGCCGGCACAGCATGGCACTCACGTCGCCCAGGGTCATGCCTCCATCATCGCGAGCTTCCACAGACATAACATCGCTCCACAACGTGAGAGATAAACAGGTGCTGCAGGCGGGCACAGGTTTTCCCGCATGGCACAACAGAACTTGGTGCTGATTTTTTCTGCACGATAGCACCGCGGAAGAGTCAAGGCGAAGTTACTTTCGTTCTCCCTTGTGCGGCATTTGCACTTTGACTTCGCGGGCCGATTCCCTCAGCGTGGAGTTAACGCCCACAGCTTAATTATGGATGCCGCTGCCGGAAGGGCACGGCAATGGAGTGTGTCTTTGCACAAGAGCCAATGCGCGCAGATGCTTACGGTCGGCATGCCCGTTTACAACGGCATGCCGCACCTGGTGGAGACGATGGAGAGCTTGCGCGCGCAGACCGTCACCGGATTCGAGATCCTGGCCATCGTGGATGGCGGCAGCGATGCCAGCCTTGAATACCTTGAAGGCCTCCGCTGGCCCAATCTGCGGATCCTGTTTCAGCAGAACCAGGGCGTGGCCTCGACGCTGAACCGCATGCTCTGGGAGACGCGAACACCGTGGCTGGTGCGGCAGGATGCAGACGACGTCTCCTACCCCGAGCGCATGGAGCGGCTGCTGGCCTCCATACACCGCTGGCCCGGTGCGGGCATGATCTACTCGCATGCCGAGTATCATCCGCGCACGCGCAGCGCCGGCCACTTCCGCGCTACCCGCGGCACGCCGGCGCAGATTCGCTCCATCGTGCGGCAGGGTTATATCCCGGCGATCTGCCATCCCGCGGTGGCCCTCAACGTGGAGAAGACGCTCGCGCTGGGCGGCTACCGTGTTGGACTGCACGCCGAAGACGCGGACCTCTGGTGGAGGATGGCGATGGCGCACGACGTGCGCGAACTGGACGAGGTGCTGGTGGGCTACCGCCAGCATGCAGCCAGCGTCTCATCGCGCAACCTGTGCGAGCAGGAACTGCACGGACTCTACGTTCAGTACCTGCTGCTCTCGCGTTTGAGGAACTACATTCCATCGCCGCTGGCGAGCATTCGGCCAGCACTGGAGGCGCTGCTGCCAGCAGCCACGCTGCGCGCCAAGCAGAGCCTTCGCGAATGCAACATACAGCTGGCCAAGGGCGAGCGCGGACGCGCGTTCATTGCGCTGCTGCGCTCATTTGCCGCCTCCCCCGCTTATCTGGTTCAGCGGCTGCGGGATGAGTTCAGCCGCGGCACCACAATTGCCAACGGGCTGCCCCCGCAGCGTCTCTGGAACCGAAAGGAGCAGCTATGGCCGCTCCAGTTCTGCCGGGCATCAGGCGCGCAGACTCGTCCGCACAGGGCTTTGATCTAGTGTTAGACATGAAGGCAGCACGCCGCCTGGTCGGCACCGCTCCGGTGGATGACGTCACCATGGAGCAGGCGGTCGAGCACATCCTTACGGCGGTGGCCCGGCCTTTGGCATCTTGCCGTCCGCTGCTCATCATGGGTCCTAATGCGCAACTGGTCTCGCTCGCCGCACGCAACGCTCACTTTCGCGAGGCGCTTGCGGCAGCAGATCTCACCGTGGCGGACGGCATCTCCGTCGTCCTTGCCGCGCGCCTGCTCGGCTGGCACCTGCACGAGCGCGTGCCCGGCGGCGAGCTGATGGAGCAGCTCTGCGCCGCGGGCGCAGAACGCGGGCTGCGCGTCTTCTTCGTGGGTGGACTGCCCGGAGCAGCCCGCCTCGCCGCCCTTCATTTGCAGCAGCGCTATCCCGGGCTGGTGATCGCCGGGACGTGCTGCCCGCCGATGCACTTTGAGCGCAGCCCCGAGCTGAATCGCCAGGTGCTGGACGAGATCCGTGCCGCCGCGCCTGACCTGGTCTGCGTAGCCCTGGGTGCTCCGCGACAGGAAATATGGATGCACCGGCACGCGGCCGAACTGTCCGCAGGCGCGATGCTCTCCGTGGGGGCGGCGCTGGACACGCAGGCCGGCCTGCGCACACGCGCCCCGCGCTGGGCGCAGCAGGCCAACGTGGAGTGGCTGTACCGGCTGGTGATGGAGCCGCGCCGGCTCTGGCGGCGCTATCTCTTCGGCAACACGCATTTCCTCTGGATTGTGGCCAGCCAGTGGTGGCGCGAGCGCATCACCCGCACCGGCGCAGGGGCGCAGCTCCGCTACTAGCGCAGCGCGAAGACCATGGCCAGCAGCCACGCCCGGCAAAAAAGGCCTCCGGCAGCAAGCGATTCCTGCACCAGGCGCAGCCGCTCGCGCATGGGTGCCTCAGCTTTTGCCGCGCGCGACACACACTCCGTGGCGAGAAACCAGGCCAGTGA
This sequence comes from uncultured Acidipila sp., assembly GCA_964421715.1. Classification (GTDB taxonomy): domain Bacteria; phylum Acidobacteriota; class Terriglobia; order Terriglobales; family Acidobacteriaceae; genus CAYQYM01. The sequence goes on along the minus strand of CAYQYM010000103.1, from coordinate 4,564 downwards.
CGCGCCCCTCAGGCCAGAGCGCCGCGCCCACTCTTTTGAAAAGCTCCAGTCCACGCCACGACTGACGCTGGCATGCGAGCGCTCCATGTGAACACGCGCCAGCACCTCGTTGCGCATGAGAAAGCGTACCCCGGCTCGTGCCTCAAGGCGGAGCAGCAGGTCCCAATCCTGATGCCGCGGCAGGGCCGCCGTGAAGGGCACTTTCAGCAGCAGCCAGCGTGGCGCAACCAGCGTCGAGGTGTGCATAACGCCATCGCCGTAGCGCAGGCTGCGCCGCTTGAAGAGATAGCTGGCCACGCTGCCTTCGGTGTAAAGCCTGCGCGGGAGAATTTCACTTTCCCCTGAGCGCCGCGCCTCAAAGCGCGCGCTGAGAACCACCGGCAGGGACGCGTCGAGCGCCTGAATTTGCGTGGCGATCTTTTCAGGCAGCCACTCGTCGTCATCATCGAGCAGCGCAACCCATGCGCCCCGGGCTGCGCGGATGCCGATGTTGCGCGCCTCTGCACCACCCGCGGGGGCTGCGAGCGGTAGAACGCGCACGCGGTCGTCTCGCAGCGTTGCAAGCAAAGCGCCTGCCTCCAGGTCAGGTCCATCGAGCACTACGATGACCTCCATCACAGGCCAGCTTTGCCCTAGCGCACTGCGCACGGCTGCCATGAGCATGGCCGCGCGTCCGCGCGAAGGTATGATCGCACTCACCATGTGATTGCACCGGGCTTCAGCCATACGGAGAGCTATGGCCAGCATAGACCGGGGCTGGCGAGTAAGACCATCCTAAACTTGCAGGGGCTTCTCATAGAAGAAGAAGCAGGAGAGAAGCGCAGGCCAATGAGAAATATCCGACGAGCCTACACTTGGCTTTTTGTCGCCGGCGCGCCAGACGCGCTCTGGCCGCGGTGGCTGTTCCTGCGCGCGCTTGGCTTCGTCTATAGCTCTGCCTTCTTCGCGCTGCTGTTTCAGATCAACGGCCTCATCGGGCCAGACGGAATACTGCCCGCCGGTCTATACCTGGCGCGCGTGCATCGCGCTCTGCCAGGGGTGGAGCGGCTGTGGCTCGCGCCCACGCTGCTGTGGTTTGGCAGCGGGCCACATGTGCTGCTGGCCCTCTGCTGGCTGGGCCTGCTGGCCTCCGTGCTCCTGCTGTTCAACCTCTGGCCGCGCGCCTCGCTGCTGGTCTGCTTTCTTTGTTTTCTTTCGTTCGTCTCCACCGCGCAGGACTTCTCCAGCTATCAATCAGACGGCATGCTGCTGGAAGCGGGCTTTCTCGCGCTCTTTTTCGCGCCCGCTGGGCTCAGGCCTGGGCTGGGCGCCCCCAGCCCGCCCTCTCGTGCCAGCCTGTGGCTGCTGCGCTGGGAGTGGTTCCGCATCTACTTCGAGTCCGGACTGGGGAAGCTGCTGAGCGGCGATGTTGCCTGGCACACGCTGAGCGCAATGGACAGCTACTACCAGAACGGCCCGCTGCCCACGTGGGTGGGCTGGAATGCCGCGCAGCTCCCGCACCGGTTTCACGTCTTCACGGCCGGGGCCACACTGGTGCTCGAACTGGTGCTCGTGTTTCTGCTCTTTCTGCCGCGGCAGTTTCGCGTCGCCTGCTTCCTGCTGGTCACGCCGTGGGAGATCGCCGTAATCGTGACGGCGAACTACGCATTTCTGAACTATCTCGTGCTTTTTCTGGGGCTGCTGCTGCTGGATGACCGCAGCCTGGGCCGCCTGCGGAGCTTTGCAGCACCTGCGCCCCCCGAACTGGCCAAAAGCTGGTCGCCGCGAGTCCTCCTTCGCCGCCTGGTGCCGGCCGCTGCCCTCACGTGGGTCGCCTACGTTACCAGCGCCGGACTGCTGCTGATGCTGCGTCCCACGCTGCCGCTGCCCATGGCGCCCATGACCGCTGTCGAACCCTTCCGCATTGCAAACCAGTACGGGTTATTCGCGACGATGACGCGCGGCCGTTACGAGATCGAGTTTCAGGGTTCGGACGATGGCCAGCACTGGCAGCCCTACGGCTTCCGCTACAAGCCGCAGGCCCTCAACGAGCGCCCGCGCCTCTACGCTCCTTACCAGCCGCGCTTTGACTGGAACCTGTGGTTCGCCTCGCTCGGCAATTGGGAGCAGAATGCGATTGTGCCGCTTACCGAGGAGCGGCTTCTTGACGGCAGCACCGCCGTGCTAGGGCTGTTTCGCACGCACCCGTTTTCACCGCATCCGCCGCGTTATGTGAGAGCCGTGCTGTGGCAGTACTGGTTCACCAGCCCGGCGGAGAAGGGCTTGACAGGCAACTGGTGGAAGCGTGCGCTGCTGGGCCTCTACGCGCCGGTGCTGACGCGCAACGCAGCCGGCAAATATGACGTGGTAGAGTGGCCGCAGCCACTGCCGGCTCATCGCTGATGCGCCACCCTCACCAGACTGCGTATGTTATCGGCTCCGGGCCAAATGGATTGGCCGCCGCCATCGCCCTGGCGCAGCAGGGCCTGCGCGTGGAGGTCTTCGAGGCGCAGCCCGTAGCCGGAGGCGCCGCGCGCACACTGCCGCTTACGCTGCCCGGCTTCCTGCACGACTTCGGCTCCGCGGTACACCCGATGGGCGCCGGCTCGCCATTCTTCCGCACGCTGCCGCTCCATCGCTTCGGCCTGGAATGGCTGCATCATCCTGCGCCGCTGGCGCACCCCCTCGACGACGGCACGGCCGTGACGCTGGAGCACGACCTAGACACAACGGCAAAGCTGCTGGGACAGGACGGGCCTGCCTGGCAAAAGCTGGCGGGACCGCTGGCGCAACACTGGGACGCGTTCTCCGCCGAGATCCTCGGGCCGCTGCTGCACATTCCGCGTCATCCTCTGCTGATTGGCCGCTTTGGGATTTCGGCGTTGCAGCCCGCGCGCATGCTGGCTTGCCTGGCCTTCCGCAGCGAGCGCACGCGGGCGCTCTTTGCCGGCATTGCCGCACATTCGTTTCTCAGCCTGGGTGCCCCGGCGAGCTCCGCCACCGGCCTGGTGCTGGGCGCAGCCGCCCATGCGCCGGGGTGGCCCATTCCATGCGGCGGCTCGCAGGCGATCACGAGTGCGCTGATGGGCTGCCTGGCATCGCTCGGCGGCACGGTGCATACATCGCACACCATTCACTCGCTTGCGGAACTGCCCTCGCAGGCGCTCATCCTCTGTGATGTGACGCCGCGCCAGCTACTGGCGCTTGCCGGTGACCGGCTCCCTGCCGGCTACCGGCGCGCGCTTGCCCACTTCAAGCGCGGCCCCGGCTCGTTCAAAATCGACTACGCGCTCTCCGCGCCGATTCCCTGGCGCGCGGCGGACTGCGCTCGGGCCGCCACCGTACACGTGGGTGGCACGATAAACGAGGTGGCCGCGGCTGAGGATGCAGTCGCCCGGGGCCGTCACGCCGAGCGGCCCTTCGTGCTCGTGGCGCAGCCTTCGCTTATCGATGCCACACGCGCTCCCCAAGGCAGGCACGTGGCGTGGATGTACTGCCACGTGCCTTTTGGCTCCAACCTGGACATGACTACGATGATCGAGCGGCAGATCGAGCGCTTCGCCCCGGGCTTTCGGGACTGCATTCTCGCGCGCAGTGTCTCATCGCCGGCAAGGCTCGAGCAGATGGACGCGAACCTTGCAGGCGGAGACATCAGCGGAGGAGGCATGAGCCTGGCACAGACACTGCTGCGGCCCACATGGCGCAGCTACGCGACGCCCGACCCAAATCTCTTTCTCTGCTCCTCCTCCACTCCGCCCGGCGGAGGCGTGCACGGCATGTGCGGCTACCATGCGGCCCGCGCTGCCCTTGCGCAAAAGTAGGTCGGGGAGGTGGCGGTAACGGGCGACTGACTTAGCAGTTGAGGCGTTGCAGGGCGGGGCCAAGAGGCAGCTAAAACTAGGCCCGCTTCCGCTGCGCGGCCACCATTGTTTCAAGAATGCCGGGGTCGATCTTCTGCCTGGTTTCAAGCATCCCTGTCCAGGGATCCTTTTTCAACCGTGCCTTCCAATTTTGAAAGCTGGCGGCGGAAAACTCCGCCGGCTTTGCCTTCGGCAGTTCGCGCCAGGTGAGCGGCACAGCAACCCGCGCACCGGCCCGCGCGCGCGGCGACCAGGGAGCCACCGCCGTCGCGCCGCGCTCATTGCGCAGATAGTCGAGAAAGATGCGGCCCTTGCGTGCCGCCTTGCTCATCTTGATCAGGTAGACCTCCGGCTTTTCATCCTCTAACGCAAGCGCGATGCCGCGCGAAAAGGCCTTGATCTCCGGCCACACGTAGTCCGGTTCGATAGGCGCAACCACGTGCAGCCCCTTGCCCCCGGTCGACTTTACGAAACTCTTGAGTCCGATCCTGCCCAGCACGCTGCGCACCTCTTCGGCGCTGGCCACCAGTTGCTGCCAGCCGATCGCCTCGTCCGGGTCCAGGTCAAAGATGAGCCGGTCGGGACGCTCCAGCGCAGCGCTGCGTGAGCCCCAGGGGTGCACCTCGAGTACGCCCATCTGCGCGAGGCCGATCAATCCCTCCGGGGTTGCAATCGTGATGTACTGCTCCGGCGGCCCGCCTTTTTTGTCCCGCACAGGAATGCTC
>CAYQYM010000102.1:0-7888 GCA_964421715.1 uncultured Acidipila sp. | reverse complement strand
GTCACCCGCAGCCCGCCTGCCGGCGCGTCCAGCCGCACGTCCATCTGCTCGCGGACCTCGGCGCGAGCCTTTCGCCCAAAAGGACCCTTGTAGAGCTCGTGACGCACGGCGCCCCTGCGAACCACCGTCCCTTCAACGATGCGCGGCGTGCCATCCGCAATCTGCATCAGCGTCGTCTGCGGGTCGGGAAGCGGCGTAAGCTCCAGGCTCAGCGCGCCCAGCAGCATCGTAGTCAGCGCCAGCATCGTCAGCGCAGGCCGTGGACTCCGCCCCGCAGTCGCCAGCGCAGCAGCCCCGGCCACCAGCAACGCGGCCAGCAGCCACGCCGGAGCGAGCCAGTGCAGCCGCGCGCCTGCCGCGCCCAGCGCAAAACAGCACGCCGCAAAGAACATCGGCATCTGCGCAAATGAGGGTGTGTCGGAATTACGCGGGCGTCGTCGCGCGAGAGAGTTGCGCGGCGTGTCCGCTATTTGAGCTTCCGCCAATGGGAGATCGGCCAGTTGCGGCAATCAGTCGTCCTGGCAGCCGCGCCGCCTCCGCTATCGCACGAGCTCGACGACGCTCTCGATGTGGTAAGTCTGCGGAAACAGGTCGGCCATCGTAAGTCTTTGGATTCGGTAACCGGATTCTAGCAGTTCCCGCAGATCGCGAGCCAGGGTTGCCGGATCGCAGGAAACGTAAGTAATCTGCCGCGGAGCCGCCTTCGCCAGCAGCTTCGTCACTTCATCTCCCAGCCCAGCGCGCGGCGGATCCACCAACACAAACCCGGGCGTCTCTCCGGCGTGCTTGCGCAGAAAATCAAGCGTCGTCCGCTGCACCGCCTGGCATCGCTCCGCGTCCACATTCCGCCGCAGGTCGCTGAACGAGCCGCTCGCGGCCTCCACTGCCACCACCCGCGCAAACCGCTCCAGCAGCAGCCGCGTAAACAACCCGACGCCGGAGTAAAGGTCCCACGCCAGCGCGCCGCCTCTATCCCCGGCAGCAGCGAGCGCCACCAGCCGCTCCAGCAAAAAACGGTTCACCTGGAAGAATGATCCGATGCCGACCGAGTAAGCGTGTGCGCCCACGCGATACTCGATGCCGGTCTCGCGCCAGCCCGCCAGCCGCCTTCCGCCGGTCTGCCTGCCCTGCCGCTCCTGCTCCATCAGGGCTGCGCCTTGCAGCGGAAGCTGCTGCGCCAGTGCGCGACACAGCGCGTCCAGCTTCACGCTCTTCGGCCCCCACACCGTCAACAGCAGAGCGTTCTCTTCCGCATTTGTAAAGAGCTCCACCTCCGCCGCCTGCGCCAACAGGTCTCCGTGTCCGCGCAGCACCCGCAGCGCCTCCTGCAGCAGCGGAGCGGCGATCGGGCAGATCTCCACAGCCAGGTTTCGGTGCGAGCCGCGTTCCTTGTAGCACAGCGCAAACGGCCGCGCCTGCACATGCAGCCGGATGCGGTTCCGGTAGCCTAGCGGTTCGGCGGCCGCCGTCTCCATCGCCGGCAGGGCTCCGAATTTTCCCAGCCCCGCCCGCTCGAGCGTCTCCGCAAGAATGGTCCGCTTCATAGCGACCTGCGCTGCATACACCGCATGTTGGTAATGGCAGCCGCCGCACGTGCCAAAGTAGGGACAGGGCGGCTCCGCGCGTTCCGGCGCAGGGTCTGTCACCGCGTCCAGCGCCGCGCTCGCAAAGCTCTTGCGGCCCTCGATAACGTGTGCCTCGACCGTCTCCCCCGGCAGCGTCAGCGGGACAAAGATCGCCTTGCCCTCCGCGCGCGCCAGCCCCGCTCCGCCGTAGATGCTCTTCTCGATCCTCAGTCTCATGACTGCCCCATGTAAAAGAGGCTCAGCCGGGGCAGCTTCCTGTTCTCCAGCAGCCGCTTGTGCAGAAACTGCTGCTCGACCTGCCGAACCTGCACCGCCTGCATCTTGCCGCGATAGGGCGCAAGCTCGCGCGCGGCCTGCTCGCGCAACGCCACCAGCTCCTCTTCCGGAGCCGTGGCCGTCAGCGTCGCAAACAGCTTTTCTTCAAGCACCAGCAGCGTGCGCTCCAGCTCCTCCAGCTTCGGCATCGCACCTGCTATCTCCAGGGCAAGCTCGCGCAGCCGCCGCGACGCCTCGCTCGCCGCCTGCCGCACCAGGCCGTCCAGACCCGCACCGCCGAGCATCGCGGCGCAGCTCTCCAGGTGTCTCACTATCCGCTCCACCTCGAAGCCCGGCGCCTCTCCCGCCTGCTCCGCTCCCCGGGCGCGCCCTGTGGCCGCCTCCAGCATCTGCTCGGCGGCCTGCATCACCTCCTGCGCGCAATAAGCCAGCCCGTTCACCCGCCGCGCCCGCCCGCGCTGCCTGCGCGCTTCATACTTGTCAAAGGCCGCATCGATGCCGCGCAGCACCGCCTCAAGCGGTACACCCGCCTCGCGCCACGTCTCGATCAGCGACCAGTCCAGCGTCGAGAGCAACAGCAGCGACCCGCGCCGCTGCTGAAAGTGCTCCTCGATCTCCGTGAAGTAGTTGAAGTAGTTTTCCAAGCTGCTCAGGCGTCAGGCGAGTTCGCCTCTTGCTTCGCCGCGCGGGACTTGCGCGTGAGCGTCTGGTTGCGCAGGTAGATCAGCCGCAGCCCGTCCAGCGTCAGCATGTGATCGAGCGTCATCGCAAATTTTGAGCCTTCGACGACGAGCTTCGCCAACCCGCCCGTCGCCACGATCTTCGGCTTCCCGCCCAGTTCGCCGGTCATCCGCTCCAGGATGCCGTCCACCAGGCCGAGGTAGCCATAGTAGAGTCCGCTCTGCATATGTGTAACCGTGTTGGTGCCAATTACCTTTGCCGGCTTGCGGATGTCTACGCGCGAGAGCCGAGCCGCGCGCGAAAACAGCGCATCGGCCGAGATGCCGAGCCCCGGCGCAATCGCGCCGCCCAGGTACTCGCCTTTCGGCGAGATGACGTCGAAGGTCGTCGCCGTTCCCAGGTCCACCACGATCGTCGGGCCGCCGTACTTCTTAAATGCTGCCACACCATTGGCCACGCGGTCCGCGCCCACCTCCACCGGGTTGTCCACCAGCAGCGGCATCCCCGTCTTGATACCCGGTTCGATGAACAGCGGCTTCACGTGAAAATAGCGCTCGCACACGCGCCGCAGTGTCGACTCAAGCGGCGGCACGACGGAAGAGAGGATGATGCCGCTCACCTCCGCCGCCTCGATCGCCCGCATGCGGAAGAGATTCAGAAACAGCACGCCGTACTCGTCGGCCGTCTGCGTCTTGTGCGTCGTCACGCGCCAGTGCGCCACCAGCTCCGCGGGCTCGCCCAGCCGGTAGAGCGCCAGCACCGTGTTCGTGTTCCCCACATCCACCGTCAGCAGCATCGCTTCACCGTGCGCTCTCCTCCCGCACTCCTCCCGAAAAGACCGTCCGCAGTCCCTCGCTTGTCCGCACCTGCAGAAAACCGCGGCTGTCCAGCCCCTCCGTCACGCCCGTAAATCCTTCAAGCTCTTCCACCCGCACCCGCTTACCGCGTATCCAGGTGGAGGCGGCTTCCAGCCGCGCCAGTATCCCGCTCTGCGCCGCGGCCGCAGCGCCCGGTTCGCTCAGCGCGATCACCTCGCGCTCCAACGATTCTAGCAACGCCTGCAGCAGCGCCTGCCGCGGCCACGCGCGCCCCGTCTCCATCCAAAGCGACGTTGCCACGCTCCGCAGCTCCTCCGGAAACGCCGGCTGATGCACGTTGATCCCGATGCCGATCACCGCGTGCCGCACGCGCGTCACCTCCGCGTTCAGCTCGGTCAGAATCCCGCAGAATTTCCTACGGCCCAGCAGCAGGTCGTTCGGCCAGCGCAGGTCGCAAGCAAGCGACGTCCCCCGCTCCACCGCCGTGCGCACCGCGAGCCCCGCCGCCAGCGACAGCCACAGAATGTCGGCGGGCGCAAGGCGCGGCCGCAGCAGCACGCTCACGTAAAGCCCTGCGCCGGGCGGAGACGCCCAGAGGTGCGCGCCGCGTCCGCGCCCCGCCGTCTGCTCGTCTGCCACGTAGACGGAGCCGTGCGGCGCGCCCGCCTCGGCCTGCTCCATCGCGTAACGGTTCGTCGAGTCAATCGCAGGAAAGAAATGCAGATGCCCGGCAAACGAGGTGCCCGCCAGCGCTGCCTCCAGCTCGGCCGGCTCCATCGGGTCGGCTGCCGCGGACGTCCGCTCCATCAGAAGATCTCGGCCGTGATGCGCATGCTCAGGTCCACCGCCACCGCCGAGTGCGTCAGCGCGCCCACTGAGATGTAGTTGACGCCCGCCAGCGCATACTTGCGAATGTTCTCGAGCACGATTCCGCCGGATGCCTCGATCGCCATCTTCGGCGCACGCTCCCTCACCAGTGCCACCGCGCGCTTCACCTCGGCCGGAGTCATGTTGTCCAGCAGCAGGCTCTCCGCACCGTGCTCCAGCGCCAGCTTCAGCTCCTCCATCGTGCGCACTTCGATGTCAATCGTCTGGCCGCTCTTGCGCATCTTGTGCGCGCGTTCCAGCACGCGCTCAATGCCGCCGCCCAGCGAGATGTGGTTGTTCTTGATCAGGATGCCGTCCGAGAGATCCAGCCTGTGGTTCTCGCCGCCGCCGCACCGCACCGCGTACTTGTCCAGCAGCCGCAGCCCCGGCACTGTCTTGCGTGTATCCAACACGCGCGCAGCCGTGCCTTCAATCGCATCCGCATATTGCCGCGTCAGCGTCGCAATACCGCTCATGCGCTGCATCAGGTTTAAGATCACGCGCTCACACGCCAGGATCACCCGCGCATTGTGGCGAATTACAGCCAGCGCCTGACCCTTCTTCACCCGCACGCCGTCAAAGATCTCCGGATGGCTGATCACCTCGTAGCGGCTGCCCGTGCGCTTGTCCAGCCGCGCGAATATCTCCAGAAACCGCGGTATCGAGCCCAGGCCCGCAACCACGCAGTCCTGCTTGGCCAGCAGCGTGGCGGATGCGCGCAACCCAGGCTCAATCGTAATCGCCGTCGTCGCGTCGCTGGTGGCCTTGTCCTCCTGGAGCGCCAGTTCCAGCAGTGCCTCAATGCGTTTGCTCTTCCAGTCCATCGTGCCTATGCCTTTACGTGATCGAGCTCGTCCAGCGCCCGCCGTGTCTTTTCAAGCAGCACCCCCAGCTCGGCGGCGCGAATCCTCAACCCTTCCACCACCGCCGCGGGTGCCTTCGCCAGGAAGGCCTCGTTGGCGAGCTGCCGCGTCGCGTTCGCCTGCTCCCTTTCATAGCGCGCCTGCTCCTTCGCCAGCCGCTCCCGCTCCACTGCAGGGTCCATCGCCCGCTCATAAAGCACCTGCACATCAAAGCGCGGCGTGCTGCGTATCCCGGCGCCGGTCAGCTTCGCGCGCACTGACAGACTGTTTATGCGCGCCAGCTTGCGCACTATCGAGAGATGCTCCACGAACGAGTCGGCCTCACCGCCGCGCACCGCGACGTCCACCCTCTCCTTCTCCGGAACCTCCAGTTCCTTGCGTGCCGCGCGCACCTGCACGATCAGCTCCTGCAGGTCACCCATCTGCTGCTCTGCCTCTCCGTCCACGGCTTCAGCCTGCGGATACCGGCTCAGCGCAACCGAACGCGCAGGCGGCGCACCGTCATACACCGCGTGCCAAAGCTCCTCGGTCAGGAACGGCATAAACGGTGAGAGCAGCCGCAGCGCCGCCTCGAAGACACCCAGCAGCGTTGCCAGCGCCACCTTCGCGGCCTCCCTGTCTCCCTGCTGGCTGAAGTCCAGCCGCAGCTTCACCATCTCCAGGTACCAGTCGCAGAAGTCGCCCCAGAAGAACTGGTATACCCCGCTCGCGGCCTCGTCGAAGCGATAACTCCCAAGCGCCGTGTGCACCTCGGACGCGGTCCGGTTGAGCCGCGACACAATCCAGCGCGCCTCCAGCGGAGCGCTCTCCGCCGGCCTTGTGCTGAACTCCGGCGCCGTCACCAGGACGCCTGCCTCCGCTGCCCGGTCCACGTTCATAAAAATGAACCGCGCCGCGTTCCATATCTTGTTCGCAAACGCGCGATATCCCTCCGTGCGCGCCTCGCTGAACGCGATGTCGGTACCCGGAGACGCCATCGATGCCAGCGTAAAGCGCACCGCGTCCGTGCCGTACTGGCTGACGATCTCGATCGGATCAATCACGTTCCCCTTGGTCTTGGACATCTTCTGCCGGTCCGCATCACGCACCAGCGCGTGAATATAAACCTCGCGGAAGGGAACCGTGTCCTTCAGCTCGCGGCGCGAGCCGTCCGCCATCGGCACCTCCTGCAGAAACCAGCAGCCCAGCATGATCATGCGCGCCACCCAGAAGAAGAGGATGTCGAAGCCGGTCACCAGCAGCTGCGTCGGATAGTAGCGGTCCAGGTCCGGCTCGTGCGCCGGCCACCCGAAGACGGAGACCGGCAGCAGCCCCGAGGAGAACCAGGTGTCTAGCACGTCGGTCTCCTGCACAAGCTGCGTGCTCCGGCAGTGCACGCACTCTCCCGGCGTCTCGCGCGCAACTGTTATCTCGCCGCAGTTGCGGCAGTGCCACGCCGGAATCCGGTGCCCCCACCAAAGCTGCCGCGAGATGCACCAGTCGTGGATGTTGCGCATCCACTCGAAGTAGGTCTTCGCATACTGCTCCGGCGTAAAGCGGATGTACCCCTGCTCCACGGCTGCGATGGCGCGGTCGGCCAGCGGCTGTATCTTCACAAACCACTGCTTTGAGAGCCGCGGCTCCACCACCGTCTTGCAGCGGTCGCACTTGCCAATCGAGTTCACGTGTTCGCGCACCGCGCCCAGCAGCCCCATCGCGTCCAGGTCAGCCACGATCTGCCTGCGCGCCTCGTAGCGGTCCAGCCCGGCATAGGCCCCCGCCGCCTCGCTCATGTGCGCCGTCTCGTCCATCACGTTGATGGCCGGCAGCCCGTGCCGCTGCCCCAGTTGGAAGTCGTTCGGATCGTGCGCCGGCGTAATCTTCACTGCGCCGGTGCCAAACTCCGCGCTCACCCAGCCGTCCGTTAATACCGGAATCTCGCGATCCAGCAGCGGCAGCCGCAAACGCCGCCCGTGCAGATGCTGGTAGCGCGCGTCCTCCGGATGCACCGCCACCGCCACGTCACCCAGCATCGTCTCCGGCCGCGTCGTCGCCACGGTCAGACATTCGCCCTCGGCTCCCACCACCGGGTAGCGAATCTCCCACAGCTTGCCCTGCTGCTCCTCGTGCACCACCTCGAGGTCGCTGATCGCCGTCTGGCACCGCGGACACCAGTTCACGATGTAAGCGCCCCGGTAGATCAACCCCTGCTCATGCAGCCGGACAAACGCCTCGCGCACCGCGCGCGACAGGTCGTCGTCCATCGTGAAGTATTCGCGGCTCCAGTCCACGCTTGCGCCGAGCCGCTTCATCTGGTCCAGGATGGCGCCGCCATAGTGCTGCTTCCACTGCCACACGCGCTCCACAAACGCCTCGCGGCCGAGCTCCTGCCGCGTCGTCTTCTCGGTCGCGAGCTGCCGCTCCACCATCATCTGCGTCGCAATGCCCGCGTGGTCGGTGCCCGGAACCCACAACGTATCCTCGCCCCGCATCCGGTGCCAGCGCGCCAGGATATCCATCTCCGTCTGGTTCAGCATGTGGCCCATGTGCAGCCGGCCCGTCACATTCGGCGGCGGCAGCAAAAGCACAAACGGCTGGCCCGCGCCCGAAGCGCCGAATAAACCCTGCTGCACCCAGTACTCGGCCCAGCGGTCTTCAATGGCTCTAGGATCGTATGGCTTTGGTAAATCGTGAGGCCTGGCTAACTCCCGACAATAGCATGAAGCCCGCGCTATCCAAACAGCCAACCGCCAAGCGCCACCCCCAGCCCGGCCACGCCCACCCACACGCCCCAAGCCCAGGACCTTCCCCGCCGCCG
>CAYQYM010000101.1:0-7897 GCA_964421715.1 uncultured Acidipila sp. | reverse complement strand
ACTCTTGACAGTGGCGACCGGCATGGCCAGCGTGCGGCCAATCTCCTCCGGGGAGAGGTCTTCCTGGTAGCGCAGCAGCACCACGGTGCGCTGCGCAGGGCCGAGCGTCAACAGCAGCCGCTCGACGCTGGTGGCGAGCGGACAGGGCCGGTCAGCCTTGGCGTCAGTCACCTCCAGCATCCAGTCCTCAAGCTCGACGGCGGCATGGAGCGCCCGCGGTCTGCGCCGCAGCGCATCGGTGGCGCGATGCACGGTGACGCGCCTGAGCCAGGCGACGAGGTGCTCACCCGACTCGATAGGCCCGAGCGCGCGATAGAGATCGAGGAAGACATCCTGCGCCACCTCTTCCGCCGTACCGCGATCGCTCAGTATGCGGTAGGCGATGCTGTACACGCGCGACTGATGCGCCTCGACGATGGCCCGGAACTGTTCCCGATCCGTCCGCAATCTCTGCCTCTCACCTGCCTAATACGCAGGCGGCGGCAGTTTTGAACGCAGATCGGGTAAAAAATCTTCCAGGCTCGTTGATTTGGCCCGGATAGATGCCCGTTGGCGGGGCGTGCTGAATTGCCAGCGCCTAGAGCGAACAGCAAAAGCGGCGGCGGCTCAGGCGCGGTGCAGAGGGTCGAGCATGCTGGCCACCAGTGCCAGCGGCAGTCCCACCACGTTGAAGTAGCAGCCGTGAATGCGCGGAATCCACCGTGCCGCCCTGCCCTGGATGGCATAGGCTCCGGCTTTGTCCATCGGCTCGCCTGTGGCGATGTAGGCGGCAATCTCGGCATCGGAGATGGTCTGAAAGGTGACATAGGTGAGCTCGGCCGCGATCTCCGTGCGCGCGGCGGTGCACAGAGAGACACCGGTGATCACCTCATGGCTTGCGCCTGAGAGCAGGCGAAGCATTCGCGCCGCGTCGTCCACGTCCCTCGGCTTGCCAAGCATTTCGCCCGCGGGCGTGACCACGACCGTATCCGCGCCGAGCACGGCTGCCTCTTGACCTGCGGGGAGGGCGGTGCAGACGGCCTCGGCCTTCGCGCGCGCCAGGCGCACAGCGCAGGCCATGGGGTTCTCATCCGGGCGCGGCGACTCGTCGATATCGGCAGAGACAACGTCGAAGGTGAACCCGGCCTGCGCCAGCAGTTCACGGCGGCGGGGAGAGGCAGAGGCGAGCACGAGCCGCATCGGCTACCGTTCCACCTCGATGGCCACCTGCGTTCCGGCCGCGGTGCGCACGCCCCAGGCCATGCGCGGCGTGTTGTGGGCGATGCCGTAGCGGCCATCCGGGCCGAGCAGGATCATGCCGCCGTGGCCGCCCAGCCGCTGGAAGAGATACGCGATGGCATCGGGCGCGGCCTGCTCGGGGGCGACGCCCTGCTGCACGCGGTCCACTGCCCATTTGCCGAGGACAAGCTTCATGATGGGTTCACCCCATCCGGTCAACGAGACAGCGGCGCTGGCATTATCAGCGTAGCAGCCGCACCCGATAAGCGAGGAGTCGCCGACGCGGCCCGGCGCCTTGTTGAGCGTGCCGCCGGTGGAGGTGGCGGCGGCGAGGTGCCCTGAGGCGTCGAGCGCAACGGCACCCACGGTGTCGTGACTGCCGAAAGGTGAGCCGGCAGCGGCCGTCTCCGCAGACTTGTCATCGCCGGCGAAGGTAGCATCGGGCAGCCCGGCCCGCTCGCGCACCTGCGCCGCCTGCAGCCGCTCGCGCTCGCGCTCCAGCACCAGCTCGCTGTTTTCGATCAGCGCCATGCCGTGAGCCTCGGCGAACTGCTCCGCACCCTGGCCGACGAAATAGACGTGGGGGCTCTTGTCGAGCACGAGCCGCGCGGCCTGGATGGGGTTCCTGAGCCGCTCGACGCAGGCCACGCCGCCGGCGCGCAGCGTGGCGCCGTCCATCAGGAGCGCATCAAGCTGGACGCGGCCGTCGCGCGTCAGGAAGCTTCCCCGCCCGGCATCGAAGGTCTCATCGTCTTCAAGCACCGTGACGGCTGCTTCAACGGCGTCCACGGCAGAGGCGCCACGTTCGAGCAGTGCATAACCGGCGCCAAGGGCGTTGCAGACGCCCTGCCGATGCGCCTCGATCATGTCTTCAGGGATGGCCCACGCGCCGCCATGCACTACCAGTACCGGGTTGCGATTCATAAGGGTTTGAATGCCTGATTGTATATCCGCTCGGCTACACTGCTATTGCCTATGATCCACACCCGATCCAGTATCACCACTCCGCAGGCTCCGGCCGCCATTGGCCCTTACTCGCAGGCCGTCGTCGCCGGAGGTCTCGTCTACACCTCCGGCCAGATCGCGCTCGACCCGGCTACGGCGCAGCTCGTTGCCGGCAGCATCGAGGAGCAGACCCACCGCGTATTTGCAAATCTGAAGGCCGTGTTGGAGGCTGCCGGCTCGAGCCTGGAGCAGGTGGTGAAGACAACCGTGTTTCTTAAGAGCATGGATGACTTTGCGGCAATGAACGCAGTTTATGAGCAGCACATCCGGGAGAACGGGGCTGGGGACAGCAACGTCGGCGCTGCGGCACCCGCCCGCTCCACCGTGGCGGTAGCGGGCCTGCCCAGGAACGCGCTGGTTGAGATCGAAGCCGTGGCTCTGGTCATCCAATCTGCAGGTGAAGGCACCTAGATCCGCAGGAGAAGTCCCTTGGAGAAAATCACGAAATCCGACGCCGAATGGCGCGAGCAGCTCACCCCGGAGCAGTACTACGTCACGCGGCAGAAGGGCACGGAGCCGCCCTTCACCGGCGCACTCTATCGCAACCATGACGACGGCATCTACCGCTGCGTCGCCTGTAATGCGGAGCTGTTCCAGTCAGACACGAAATTCGAATCCGGCTCCGGCTGGCCGAGCTTCTGGCTGCCGGTGAGTCCGGAGGCGGTGGAAACGCACGAGGACCTGAGCCACGGAATGCGCCGCGTGGAGGCCACCTGCGCGCGGTGCGGCGCGCATCTGGGCCACGTCTTTCCGGACGGGCCGAAGCCGACCGGACTGCGCTACTGCATCAACTCGGCGTCGCTCTCGTTTGACAAGACCGGTGGAGAACCGGTCAGGGAGTAGAAGCTGAGCGCGGCATCGCCCTGCTCGAGCAGGCGGCCGCGCTCGAGAGCCGCGAAGCGGGCCGCAGGCGGGCGGCGGCGGGCATGCTCGGCGATGACGAGCGCGTCGGGGCGCAGCAGCCCGGCCGCGGGGCCTCCAAGGGCGGCCAGGGTCGCCGCGTAATCGTCCTCGGCCTCGTAGGGCGGGTCTAAAAACACGAGGTCGAAAGTGCGAGTTACCAGGCCGGAGGAGGAAGACCGGAGACCGATGGCGGGAGCCGGTCCCTGTCTTCGATCCTCACCTTGACCTTGGCCGGGACCGGCGGCCGCTGATTTGAGCGCGCTGCTGACGCTGCGCGGCTCGACCGCGTAGCGGCGCTTATCGATCGCCAGCGTCGCAAGGTTTCTGTGGAGGGCGCCCAGCGCGGGCGCTGCCCGCTCTACAAACCAGACGAAGGCGGCGCCCCGGCTCAGCGCCTCGAGCCCATTCGCACCGGAGCCGGCGTAGAGGTCCGCAAAGCGGGCTCCTTCGATGCGCGGCGCAAGCACATTGAACAGCGTTTCGCGCAGGCGGTCAGTGGTTGGCCGGGTGGCCAGTCCTGCAGGCGTGGCCAGCACCCGCGAACGGTACTCCCCTGCGATGATGCGCATACAGGCATTCTAGATAGGTCACGACCCCAGCAATAATCAGGTGCGCAACTTTTTGCACTTACACTTTCAGGGCAGTTCTGCTATTTTGAGGGCGACGGCGCACGCACACCCCCTCGCCCGAGGCAAACGATGGACACCCCCGCACCTCTGCAAACTCCGCAGTTGAATCTGAATTTGCCAACTGTTCCCGATGTGAATCTGGCGTTCGGTTCACAGGTGGAGTCCTCCTCCGGGACGCCGCCCTCCTTCTACGAGCGCGTCATCGAGATCGTCTCCAGGTACGTGCCGGAGCGTCCCAAGGCCGCCTGAGCGCAGGGAAGACACCTCGGCCGGTATTCTCTGGGATTCATCGCAGCAGGCAACCCTTCACGGGGCGCAGACACCAGAATAGTCTGGCCGCCGCCGGCCTCTACGTGCCCCGGATTCCTCCATACATAAGAGGCGCAACCCGGCAGCGGACATGGTCTAGAGATCTGCTTCTGGAGGCGCCATGCGCATCACACGTCCTTTCGCCCTGCTCGTATTCCTGCTCTTCACCAGTTCAGCGGCCCTGGCCCAGTTTCAAGCCTCGATCCTAGGCACGGTCACAGACACGACCGGCGCGGTCATCCCCGGCGCTACAATCACGCTGACCAGCACCTCGACCAAGGTCACCAGGACGACAACATCGACCGGGCAGGGCTTCTACCAGTTCAGCGAGCTGGCTCCGGGCACGTATGACGTTGTGATTACTGCACCGAACTTCAAGCAGGCGACGTTCAATAGCGTGGAGGTGGCTGCCGAGCGGCCACGCACGCTCGATGCACAGCTGGCGACCGGCGCCGCCGCGGCGACGGTGACGGTGAATGGCAGCGAAGTGCCGGTGCTGCAGACCTCGAACGGCAGCGTGCAGAGCACCATTTCGACAGAGCAGATTCTGCGGCTGCCCACTTCCGGGCGCGACCCCTATGAGCTGCTGCGAACGGTGGTTGGCGTGGTGGGTGAGGGCTCCCGCAGCGGGAGCAACGGCAGCGCGAACTATCTGCCGAACCAGGGCGCGGGCGGCGTGGGCCAGTCGAACTCCGGCATCTTTCAGACGGAGAACCAGGTGCAGGTTTCAGCCGCCGGGCAGCGGCCTACCTCGAACACCTATCTGCTGGACGGAGTGAGCGTAGACAGCCTGAGCCACGGCGGTGCCGCGGTGATTACGCCAAGCGAAGAGTCCGTGGACCAGATTACAACGACGGCTACCAGCTTTACGGCGACAGATGGCCGCAAAGTAGGCCTCATCATCCAGACTGTAACGAAGAGCGGCAGCAACCAGCTGCACGGCAGCGGGGCGTTTCTGTATGACGAGCCGGGGCTGAACGCCTACAACAGCTACGGCGGGCCCGACGGCGCGCTTCCCTACCGCAACAACAACAAGATGCGCGACTGGGCTGCCTCGCTGGGCGGCCCCATCTACCGCAACAAGCTGTTCTTCTTCCTCTCCTACGAGGGCTTCAAGCAGCGCAACATCTCCTATGGCAACCAGTGGATCGAGACGCCGGAGTTCGACGCGCTGATAGCGCAGCAGCGCGGGGGCAGCATTGCTTCGCGCATCGTGGGCCTGCCGGGCATCACGCCGCGCGTGGTCAAGGTGCTGACGTCACCGGGCTGCGCATTTTTTAACACGCCCACCTACCAGAACAACCCCTCGGCCTATTGCCGGCAGACGGCAGGCGGCGGGCTGGACATCGGCTCGCCGACCGGCGCGCAGGGCCAGTATGTGCCGATTGGCGCGACGGCGAACCCGACGGTCGGCAATGCGTGGGTAGGCGGCGGCTTTGACGGCATTCCGGACATCGAGTACGCGCAGGTGCAGGCGCCTTCACGGCAGCGCGGCAACCAGTATCACGCCCGCGTGGATTATTACCTCACGCAGCACGACCAGCTTCTGGGCAGCGTGTTCGTCTCGAAGCTGGCCCAGAGGGGCACCGATTTATCCACGGGAGCACGCCCTGACTCCGACATTCCCTTCAAGCCGCTGAACCACACCGGCACCGCGGCCTGGATACATACCTTCAGCCCGAACCTGATCAACGAGCTGCGCGCCAACTACACGCGCTTTTCGGATAACCAGATCGCCGACGCGAGCGGGGCGGTCAACTTCGGGCTACCACGCATCGGCATACAGGACCTGCCGAGCGGGCAGCAGGTGCAGATCGGCATCGGCCAGTCCTCCACCACGCCGGCCGTGCTGGCGCAGAATACCTACGAAGTGCGCGACACGCTCATTCACACCTTCGGCGCGCAGACGCTGAGTATCGGCGGGCAGTTCCGCTGGGAGCAGGACAACAACAACAATGGCGGCAACAACCGGCCGATCTACACCTTCTTTGGCCCGTGGAATTTCTTTAACGATGCGCCGATCTTCGAGGCCATCTCCGCCAACCCCGACACGGGCGGCCCGGCGAATGCGCAGCGCTACCTGCGCAGCCATGACATCGCCGGCTTTGCGCAGGACGACTGGAAGGTGACGCCAAACCTGACGCTGAACCTGGGCCTGCGCTGGGAGTATTTCTCGCCACTGGCGAACAAGGGCATGCGCGTGAACCAGCCGATCTTCGGCAGCGGCGCGAACTACCTGATTGGCGCGACGCTGGAACCGGTGGACCGATTCTTCAACCCGGACTACAACAACTGGGGGCCGAAGTTCGGCTTTGCCTGGAGCCCGGCTCACTTCAACAACACCCTCGTGGTGCGCGGCGGATTTGGCATGTCCTATGACCGCTTCGATGACATCCTCTACAGCAACGCGGTGGAGAACGGGCCCGGCTACTTTTACTACAACATCTGCTGCGGCACCGCCTCAACCGACTTTGGAACGCCGCTCGCCGGTGGGCAGATCAGCTATGCGCTCGGCACGTCGAACTCGCCGACCAGCTACCCGGCCAACCCTGCGCTGGCCACCGGCGTGGACCCGGTGACGCATACGCCGCGCAGCTTCAATGGAACAAAGACGGTGACGCCGCAGGTGGAGACCTACGGCGCGCTGCGGACGACGAACAACCCATATCTCTACTCCTATGCGCTGGAGGTGCAAAAGGAGCTGCCGAAGCAGTTCGTGCTAGGCGTGGGCTACCAGGGCAGCGTGGGCCATGGCTTCATCCGGCTGGTGAATCAGAATTTTCTGCACGCGACGCAGAGCGGCACCTGCCTGACGGATAGCAGCACCTGCACTGTGGGCGTAAATCAGACTCCCTTCTACGCCTCTTATGTGCCGACGCCGGACGTCTATACCAACTACAACGGGGTGAACGTGCACGCGAGCCGGCGCTACTCGAATGGCGTGCAGGTGGACGTGGTCTACACCTACTCAAAGAGCCTGGACCAGTTGAGCACGGCCGGCCCAGGCGCGCAGTCGAACCAGACAAACCCGGCGCATCCTGAGACGGAATACGGGCCGTCGGACTTCGACACGCGCCATCGTGTAACCGCGACCGCGCTCTACGAGGTGCCGAAGTTCCGCGGCGGCAAGGGCCTGCTGGGCCAGATACTGAGCGGCTGGCAGGCAAACGGCATCTTCACCTTCCACACCGGTTTCCCGTGGACGCCAGTGACGCAGAAGCTGAACACGACGCAGGTGGTGACCAGCGCCGCTACGCTCTCACCCGTGCGCCCGCTGGCCTACTACGGCGGGGCGCGGTCCAGCTGCAGCAACGAGCTTTACATTCAGGGCACAAATTTTGCTGACAAGTCCGGCGGCGCGACCGGCGGGCTGAACTACTTCAACGTCGGGCCGCCGCCGAACGGGGCAGCCTACACGCCCGGCATCGGCCGCAACTCCTTCCGCGGGCCCTGCTACTACGATACGGACGTAAGCGTGGCCAAGCAGCAGCAGTTTGGCGTGGCGGATCACCCGGTCACGGTGCGCTTCCAGGCGAATGCCTATAACGTGTTCAACACGACCAACCTGGCGCCGTTCAGCTTCGGCTCAAACAACACGACGATCGAGAACCCGGACTTCGGCATCGCCCCCGGCAGCGACACCGGGCGCATCGTCGAGTTCACGGCCCGCTTCCAGTTCTGAAGGCTGGCCGGGTTCGGCTTCGTCCGGCGCTGCTGCCGGACGAAGCCGTTTTGCTGCAGTGGTTGGCCGCCATCCATAGTTCATTTAGACTTTCCCTTCGCCCGTGACCACTGCCCGGCTCCGCCCAATCCGGAAGATACTGATCGCCAAC
>CAYQYM010000100.1:0-7898 GCA_964421715.1 uncultured Acidipila sp. | reverse complement strand
TCGTCGGCTTACTTCTGCCTCTCCGCATTCTGCGCCACCAGGAACATCGTTACCTGCTTGAAGCGCATGTTCAGATCGTCCTTTTCCTGCTCGCTGTACTTCTGGTTCAGCGCAATCTCCCGCTGCGCCTCGTCGCGCCGGCCGGTGTGTGAGTAGGCAAGCGCCAGCCGGTAGTGCGCCTTGGCAAAGGTAGGTTTCAGCGCCACTGCCTCTTCCAGCTTCGCCGTGCTGCCTGCCCAGTCGCCGCGCATCTGGCTCAGAATCCCGCTCTGGTACCAGGCCTCCGCCAGCTTCGGGTCCGCAGTCAGCGCCTGTTGCAGCAGCGCCGCCGCCAGGCGTAGATTCTCCTCGCCGCTGGGGCGATGCAGAATGCTGGCTGCAGCATACGTTGCAGCCGTCGCATTTTTTGGATGCCGCTCGGCAAAGTCCTTTAGAGGCGCACAGCCCGCTGCATCGTCCGGCATAAGGCTGCAGCTGTGGCCCAACAGGTCGGCATAGAACGCGTTGTCCGGATCCGTGGCAAGCAACTGCGCAAAGACCGGCGCGGCAGCCGTGTAGTCGTTCGACGAGTAGCGCGCGATGCCCAGCCCTGCCAGCATCCGGCGGCTGCCAGGATATTTTCTGCTGCCAAACTCGAAGACCTTGGCAGCAGGTTCGAAGGTCCAGTGGCGCAGGAACTCGAGGCCAAGCAGATAGAGGTTCGATTCGCTGGGGTCAAGATCCGCCGCGCGCTGGTAGTGCTCCACGGCAGATTTGTAATCCTTCTGCTGCTCCGCGATGTCGGCCGCGAGCGACTGCGCTGCCGCCGAGCTTGAGAGATTTGTTGCGCGCGCGAGCGTGCCTGCGGCGCGTACCAATTCGCCGGATTCAAACAGCGCCAGTGCCCAGTTGTAGAGCAGGTCATCACTGGGCGGCCCGCCGGTGCTGGCTGCCGACGCGCGCTTAAAGGCCTCGGCGGCGAGCCTCGGTTGGCTGGTTGCTAGCAGCGCCTGGCCTAGATCTGACTGCGTCTGCGCATTGGCCGGATCCAGCGCGGCGGCGCGAGAGAGGGGCCGCACCGCCTCTACTGTGCGGTTGAGCTTGAAATACGCGGCGCCCAGGTTGGCGAGCGCCACAGCCGAACCCGGCCGCAGCTTCGCAGCGCGCTCCAACAACGGCAGCGCGTCCGCAGTTCGATCCTGCTCGGCATAGAGCACACCTAGAGACTCGACCACCTCGAAGCTGGCCGGATACTTCTTCGCCAGCGCGGCCAGGGCAGCTTCGGCCTGCGGATAATTGCCGTGGTCCTGTGCATCCAGGGCGGCAGAGAGTGCGTTCCGGTCCGCGGCACTCATAGACGCCGTAGTGTTATGGGATACAGCAGAGGAGGAGCGCGGCGGGGTTTGTGCAAGCAGCTGCAAGGCCAGCAGACTGAAAAGGGGAAAAAGGGCGGAGGCAGGAAGACGCGGCACGGGTGGGAAGAAAACCTCCAGCAGGCGCTTCTGGCTGGAAGCGCCCGCTGGGGGTGAGTGTATCGCTCTTAGAAGTTGTACTTCAAAGAGAACTGGAAGAAGCGCGAATCCGGAGTAAGACTCTGGAAGAAGCGCGCGCTGGTAATTCTGCCGCCGTTTGACGATGTATTCGCGATGCTCGGTATGCCATACGCCGGTGTATTCATCACATTGAATACATCCGCCCGGAACTGCAGGTTCTGCTCACGAAACGTCTTGAAAGACTTGAACAGGGATGCATCCGTACGGTTGTAGCCCGGCGCATAGGTCTGGTTTCTCGGGTTCCCCAGGTAGGGCAAAGCAGCAAGGCCATAGACCGCATTCGGCACCTTCGTTGCCCCATCCGGGTAGACGTTGGTCGTATACCCAATGTCGTCTGGCTCAGGATTCGCGAACGAGCACGGGTTGTACCAATTGATCACGGTACGAACCTGCGTTGGGCAGCCTGGTCCTCCTCCGGCCTTAAACGGATCCGCAATCAGGCGGGCATAGGCGTTGGCTCCCGATGGAGTGCTGATGTTTGCCGTACCGACGGTGAAGGGCTCACCGGTCTGCACACGCCAGACGATGCTGGTCGCCCAGCCTCCGATGAGGTAGTCAAGCGCCGTGCTGTTATTGATGTACCTCTGTCCCCTCCCGAATGGGAGTTGGTAGTTGAGATTGAGGGTCGCCCTGTGTCTTACATCGAAGGGTGAGTTGGAGTAGTCCAGCCCGATCGGCACAATATTCGTACCGCGGTATCCTGCATCGCCCGTGCTTCCGAGCGGGGTAGGCGCATCGTCCAGCGAGTGAGAGTAAGTGTAGTTTGCCAGGAAGGAGAGCCCTGAAGTGAATCGGCGCTCAATCTTGGCCTGAAGCGAGTTGTAGCTGGAAACGCCGTTGTACGCCGTGTACGAGACGCCTCCGAAGTGTGGAAACGGTTGGAATGGATTCACAGTGTTCCCCGTGGTGGCGTCGCGGTAGCCGCTGAACCCGTTGGGGGTCAGAGCCACCTGGCCATTCGGATTGGGGAACATCTGCAGATGGCGCCCCACAGAGCCAACATAGGAGACAGTTGCCACCAGGTTGTTGGTGAGTCCACGCTCGATGGAGAGGTTGTACTGCTCGCTGTAAGGCGTGCGGGCCTTTGGTTCGCTTCCGCGCAGGGCCGGCCTTTGAATGGAATTCTGTAGACCAGCGGCGATCGCATCCGTGAATCCATTTTCCAGCGTGAACCCGTTGGTGGGACAAGAGCCACCCTTTGAGCAGCTGCCAGAAGTGAAGCCGGAGTCGAACTCAAATGGAAAGTTTTCGCCCAGATTCGGATAATATCCCGTGCTTTCGAGTCCTCCGAAGAAGATTCCGTACCCGCCCCGAACGACGGTCTGGTCCGTTATCTTGTAAGCAAAGCCGAACCTTGGTGCGAAGTTCGTCTTCTGCGACTCGACTAGCGAGCGGTTTTTAGAGTACTGAATCTGGATGTTGTCTTCTGCCAGCAGGTTTGTGAAAGCGGGAGCAAGCGGCGTATTCCGCTTACTCTCCGGCAACAGGTAGACGCCCGAGCTGTTTCCCGCCGAGGCTGGAGCCGTCGGATAGAACATCGCCTGGTTATCCTTCCGCTCGTAGTACGGCTGGGCATACTCGTAACGCAGGCCGAGGTTCAGGGACAGCCTGTTGCTCACCTTCCAGTCGTCCTGGAAATAGCCGGCACGATCCCAGCGCACGTCATCGGTGTTGAACAGGTTTGAGATGGCCGAGCTATTCATCAGGTTGAGCAGCATGTCAGCCGCGCCGAAACCGGTATTCGGCGTCCCAACCTGGGATGTGTAGACGCCGGTGAAGTTATAAGTTCCGCGAGGCTGCGTGGGCTGCGTGGTTGAGAAGCGTATCCGCTGAAAGTTGACACCGGCCCGGAGCGAGTGATTGCCGGCTACTTTCGTCACGTTGTCAAGTATCTGGTAGACGTTGTTGTACTCGTTCGAGACGTAGAACTGGGGCGAGCCGAACGACGATAATCCGCTCACGTTGAAGTACGGTATGCCGCCGTTGAGAGGCGCGTAGGGAATGCCGCCGAGTCCCAGGGTAGGCGCTATGTTGACATTCGCATTGATCTGCTGGTAGCCGAAATGCCCATAGTTATATCCAAAGCGCAACTCGTTGGTCAGGGTCGGACTAAAGAGGTGCGTTTCGCTGAAGACGAAATTCTCGCCCAGGTTAATGAGGTTGCCGGTGTCGCCGAAGCTGCCTCCATCCAGCGGATTCCCGAACACGGGCGGACGCAGTCCGGGCTCGTGCCTGTAGCTGTACCGCGCAAAGGCCTGGTCCTTCGAGCTGGCATTCCAGTCCATGCGTGTATCGAATTGCCAGGTGTTGTCGACGGCATTCGTTTGATTTGTGAAGTTGGCGTAAGTCTGGTTCGGGCCGCCCTGGTTTGGCGCAGGAAACAGTTTCAGCAGGTTCTGCGCAACCGGATCGATCTGGTTGGGGCAGATGACATTCGCCTGACCGTTACAACTCAGCGGCACAACACCTGCATTGGTGCTGCTGGGCTGGTATAGAACAACGGGCTTGTTATTCGAGTTGTTGGCACCATTCAGCAGCTCGCTGAAGTCGCCGTTGCGCATGGCGAGCGTCGGAACCGTGTAGCCCGCGTGCGTCTCGGCAAAGATGATGCGGTTGGCTTCAACGTCGCCGAAGAAAAAGAGCTTATCTCTGATGATCGGGAAGCCAAGCGTCGCACCAAACTGGTTCTGGCGATACTTGGGAACCGGGTTATTACCGTCAAAGAACTGGCGTACATCGTACGCGTCATTCCGGTTGTACTCCCAAAGGTTACCGTGTATCTGGTTGGTGCCGCTCTTGATGCTGGCATTCACAACGGCACCGGCCGAGTGACCAAACTCCGCACTGTAAGCACCGGTCTGGATCTTGAACTCGGCCAAAGCGTCCGGTGGAGGACGCACAATGTAGCTGGCCCCATTCAGAAAGTCGACAACGTTGTTATTGTTGTCCACGCCGTCCAGGATGAAGTTGTTCTGCTCGGCGCGCTGTCCATTGGCATTGAAGTCGCCGGAACCAGCGCCGCGCGAACCATTCGGCGGACTGACGCCAGCAGTCAGCTGTGCGATAAAGACCCAGTTGCGGCCATTCAGCGGGGTGTCGTTGATGGTCTTGGTGTCGATGACCTGCCCCGTAGATCCTTCCTGGGTCTGCATCAGCGGTGGAGCCGTGGTGACCTCAACCGTCTCAGTGGCCGCGCCCGGCTTGAGCTGGATGTTGGCCTCCAGACGCTGCTGGACATCGACGTGTACGTTCTGCTGGTTGGTCGTCTGGAACCCAGGCGCGGTCGCAGTGATGCTGTAGTTGCCGATCTTGATGGGCGAAAAGGTATAGACGCCGCTCTGGTCGGTATGTGTCTGAAGTTGCAGCCCGGTGTCGGTGCTGGTCAAAGTGACGCCGGCGTTTGGCACCACGGCACCCGTTGTGTCCTGCACTGTGCCGGTGATCGCCCCCTGGTCGGCCTGCGAAAAGGCCAGCCTTCCAGTGAGGAGGCACAGCAGCAGGAGGATGTACTGGAGGATGCCCGTTGCCAGGCGAAGGCGCGAACTCTCTGATCGCGAGAAGATTCTCATAAGTTGACCCCCTGAAAGTAGCCGGAGCGGGACGCACTGCGAACGGTGCGATGTAAGCGGTTTCTTGTTTTGACGGCAAGCGCTTACATTCGACCCGAAAACTACCCACTACCGAACCGGCGTTATAAGTAATTGCCCCAAACTACAGTTGTCAAGTCAAAAGTTAGGCGGTCTGATTTCCTGCCATCTCCATCGGAGGGTCAGACCGCGGCATGCGCAGTTGGCGCGCATCTCGCCGCCAGCGCGCCACCAGCACAAGGGCTATGACCACCAGCGCCAGCATGAGACCGCCCCACAGCCCGCTGACGCCAAATCCCAGACCGAAGCAGAAGAAGGCACCCAGCGGCAGCCCCAGCAGCCAATAACCAAGCAGGTTCGCCAGCATGGGCATGCGGGTCTCGCCAAGGCCGCGCAAGGCTCCGGTGGCCACCGTCTGCAGGCCGTCAAACACCTGGAAGGCCGCCGCCCAGGCCAGCAGCGTTATAGTGAGCGCGACGAGCGGTTCGGCGTGCGTATACAAATGCGCAATGGGGCGGGCGGCGAATGTGAAGACGACGCCCGTGCAGCACATAAAGGCTGCCGCGAGGGCCAGGCCCATCCAGCCAGACCGGCGCGCGCGCGCCTCCTCACCCGCGCCGCTGGCCTGCCCCACGGCAACGGCGGTAGCCGAAGAGATGCCGAGCGGCACCATGTAGGTGTAAGCGGCGCAGTTCAGGGCGATTTCATGCGCGGCCAGCGCCACCGGGCCAAGCCTGGAGGCCATGACGGCCACCGCGCCAAAGGCTCCCACTTCGAGCACGATCTGCACGGCGGCCGGCAGGCCGAGCGCAAGCAGGGCCCGAACGCGCCGCCACTGCACCGCCGGCCAATGGTGAAAGAGTCCGTGCCCGCGCCCGCGCTCGTACAGCCAGGCCGTCACGATCAGAAATGCAGCCATGTAGATTCGCGCAAAGCAGGTGGAGAGTGCCGAGCCTCGCACGCCCCACGCCGGCAGGCCAAGGTGGCCGTAGATGAAGGCCCAGTTCCCTGCCAGGTTGATGACGTTGGCCGAGATCAGAGCAATGCTGACCGGGCGCACGCGGCCTACACCCTGCAGGTAACGGCGGAAGGCGGCGTAGATGAGCAGGGGAAATGCGCTCCAGTTCAGCGTTAGCAGGTAGGTGCGCGTATCCCGCGCCAGGCCCGCTTCGACACCATGGCCGGCGAGTATGGGCATGAGCAGCCAGATGAACAGCATGAGCAGCGGCGATGCCACCGCCGCGATGTAAACACCCTGCGCAAGCCAGCGGTGGCACGCATCGTGATCTCCGCTGCCCCAGGCGCGGGAGACCAGCGTGTCCAGTCCGAGCACAAGGCCAACGCCAAACAGCGACGGTGCATAAAAGACGGCGTTGCCCAGACCCACGGCTCCAATGGCACGCGCTCCCAGGCCGCCCACCATGACCAGGTCTACTACCGTCATAGTCATCCAGCCAATCTCGGAGAGAACCACCGGTATGGCCAGGCGCAGCAGTTCGCGCAGTTCGGCCCGCAACTGCCGCACCGACCGGGATCCTGGGCGCCTCATCACGCCAGATTACCGCGCGGCCGGCCCAGCCCCGTGTGTTAGATTTGGAATTGCCGGCACCCGCGCAGGAGAGATGGCCGAGTGGCTGAAGGCGCACGCTTGGAAAGCGTGTATACCGCAAGGTATCCAGGGTTCGAATCCCTGTCTCTCCGCCAGTCCCAGGCGACGCCTCTCGCAGTAAATCGTCACAGCGAATAGAAGCGGCCTCTGAGGCCGGCTCTCAAATTGACAA
The DNA here is from genome assembly GCA_964421715.1 of uncultured Acidipila sp. GTDB lineage: Bacteria > Acidobacteriota > Terriglobia > Terriglobales > Acidobacteriaceae > CAYQYM01. The sequence continues at coordinate 998 of CAYQYM010000100.1, read as the reverse complement.
CTCATCCATGTAGAGGCGCCGCCAAAGATTTGCCTTTCGGACGCCTTTGGCCATAATCTTCTTAGGGGTGAGCGGCCTTCGCCAAATCGCGGCTCTGTTGCTGCTCCTGTTCCTCTCAGGAGCGCCGGCCATGGCCTGCATGTTGCCCGGCGCACAGATGACGCCAAAGGAACTCGCCTGCTGCCGGATGATGCAGCACGACTGCGGACATATGCAGATGCCCGCCGGGCAGGACTGCTGCCGGACGGCGCCCCAGGTGTCCAACGACAATGCGCTCGCATCGGAGACTTCCTCTCCCCCTCCGGTTGCCTTTTTTGTTTGCGATGCCGCAACCCGGCAGATTTCGCGTTTGCCGATTCTTATGGCGAGCGCGGTCGCACATCCGGGCGGTTCTCCTCCTCCCGAGTCTCCTCCTTCGACGGTCTCCATCCTCAGGGTCTAGTTCTACTCCTTCTCGCGCTTCGCATGAGCCGTGTTCGCACGCGCTCGTCTTCGCATAGCTTTCGAGACAGGAGTCTTCTCCATGAAGGTCGCCGCTTTTGGCACCCTGGTGCTGCTGCTGAGCACCAGCTTATCGGCGCTTGCACAGCGTGCGTCTGATTCAGCCACGCCGCTCGCCCAATTGCTCCAAGAGGCCAGCGCCGAAAACCCGCAGATTCTAGCCGCCGAGCATGCTTCCAAAGCCACTGCTCAGGAGATCGCGCAAAGCACAACCACATTTGTTCCAGCCATGCTCAATACTGATCCATCCGATCGGCGATAAGACCCTGATAATATATCCTTAAGCATGTGCCGTGGCGGCGCGTGGATTTCGTATCCCGACTTATCCAAGAGCTCCTTTACTGTTATTGGGATGATTTCTATTTCGCCTTCTTTATCTAGCCGCCTTATTTCTCTGAAGGCGTCTTCGCTGAAGGCGAACGAAATGAAATAACCCTTCCGTCTTTTGTCGCGCCGCATGGCTGTCTCAAATGCGTCAATATCGGGTCGCCCAGCCC
>CAYQYM010000099.1:0-7961 GCA_964421715.1 uncultured Acidipila sp. | reverse complement strand
CCCGCAGCCTGTCGGCTCAGAATGGACCGATTATTGACGTTGTCGAAGCCGAGCGGCTGCTGCATCCAGCCGCCGGTGCCCGAGACCTGCACCGAATTGAGATCCGAGAGGCGGTGTGTAACGGCTAGCGTCGTTGCAGCGTTGTACATAGGCTGGAGTCCGCTTGAAAAGGCCGATTGACCTATGCCGGTGCTGCCCACACTGATCACCGATGGCAGATAGCTTCCGAGGCCCAATAGGCGGCCGCCGCCGGCAGACCAGTCCCAGGTCGTAAGGTCAGAGCTGCGATGCTGCAGCGTCTGCGAAAAGATCACCGAGGTATGGTTCAGGTTCGGGTACGCCGGGTAAATCGTGCGCGTTGGCCGCAAGTACGCTCCATAGCTCGTCACCGGGCCTTTGAGCTGGATGCCGACCGGCACCGAGATGTCAAAGAACTCGCCGCCCTTTAGGTTTTTACTTGTGTAGTTGTTGAGGAGGTTCGACGTGAGCACGCCATCGGTCTCAATGCCCAGGTTGAACGGACCCTGCCGGCGGTCGGTGTACTGCACCGAGGCTGCGTTCGTGTTGAGCGTCGATAGGTCGGGCGGCGGCCCGATCACCAGCGCAGGCTCGGCGTAGACCGTATCCGGTTCGGGCGGTGGCGGCTGGTAGACGTCCTGGCGGTTGAAGACGTCCGCCGGGTGCGAGTTGATGAGGCCGCCGGTTGTGTTCACCGTAGGCGGAACCGTAGACAAAGCGGGTCGTGCCAGCACCTGAGGATGGAACGGCTCAAGGGTGTAGGGCGACGAAACATCAGGCGCTCGCGGCACCGCCTGCTGCTGCGGCGGCGGCGGATCGGCCGTTTGCTGCTGCGTCGGCTGCGGCGGCGCCGCCGGCTCCTGCTGCTGCGCTGCAGCCGTAAGGCTGACCGTGAGCAGGCTGCAGAGCACGGCAATGTAGCGCACATCGCCAAGGGTGTTCAGTTTACGTTTCATGGGACCACCACGGTGTCGTTCGGCTGCAGGACGATATCCTGCGCGCTGGATTTACCACTGACGACGTCCTTGTACTTGAACGACAGGCGGGTGCGATGGCCCGAATCCGTCTCACGCAGCACGTAGATCTTGCTCTTTTTTGCGAAGTCGCGCAGGCCGCCGGCCAGCGAAATCGCATCGAGCACGCCCATCGTCTGGGTCAGCGAGAAGGTGCCCGGGTGCATCACCTGGCCGATGATGTTCACCCGCTGGCTGCGTATCTCTGAGACGATCACCGTCAGTTCCGGGTTCTTTACGAACTGTGCCATGCTCGTCCTCAATTCGCCCTCAAGCTGCGGCGGAGTCTTGCCCGCTGCCTGCACCTCGCCCACCAGCGGCAGCGAGATCTTCCCGTCAGGACGGACCGGAACACTGCGCGAGAGGTCGGGCTCATGCCACACGCTGACCGCGAGCACGTCATCCACGCCGATGCGGTAAAGACGCGACTGCGGCAAAGCGTGAGCCATTCCGGCGGCACTCGCACCCTGGGCGGTGATGGCCTGCGGGCCGTCTTCTGCACTGGCGTGGCCACTGGCAGCCATGGCGGGCAGCAGGGTCAGCGCGGCCAGGCCAGTAACCAGCCGCATAGCCCGGCGGCGGGTCCTGGTCGTAGTGCCTGCGGCTTCGATCGTGTACTGCGTCTTCATGCTCTCGGTTCCGTTCTCCTCCGCCCGGGGCGGTATGGGTGCAATCGCCTAGTTCTGTTCCTGTGCTTCGGGCCGGGATACGGCCGCGCTCTCATCCAGCCGTTCGGGCTCCATCCCGGGCTTCGCCACGCGCGGTTCCGTGCGGACGGTGCGCAGCGGCGGCAGCCCCGCCTCCTTGATCTTGTAGAGAAGCGCGCGATAGCTGATGTCCAGCGACCGTGCCGTTTTGCGGCGGTTCCACTTGTGCGCGCGCAGCACGTCGAGGATGATGCGGCGCTCCAGGGTCTGCACCGCGCGCCGCGTCTGAATGCGCAGCGGCGTATTGAGATCCACCGGCGCCGCTGCAAAAACGTGCGTATCCTGCGGGTCGCGAAGGCTCGACAACACGCTCTCTTCGCCACCCAGCACCACGAAGCGCTTGACCAGGTTCTCCAGTTCCCGCAGATTCCCCGGCCAGTGGTAGTCCTCAAGAAGGCGCAACGCCGAGGAGCTGATAGGCTCAGGGCGGCGGCCGAACTGGGAGCTGTAAACCGAGACAAAGTGGCGGAAGAGCACCGCCACATCGCCGGCGCGCTCTCGCAGCGGCGGCATGTGAATCTTCAGGACGTTGATGCGGTAGAAGAGGTCCGCGCGGAAGGCGCCCTCCGCAGCCTCCTTTTCCAGGTTGCGATTGGTGCCGCAGACCAGCCGCACATTCACCTCACGCTCCTCCACCGAACCCAGCCGCACGATGCGGAAGTCCTGCAGCGCGCGCAGCAGCTTGGACTGCAGCGCCAGGTCCAGTTCGCCGATCTCATCCAGAAAGAGCGTGCCGTTGTGCGCCTGTTCGAACTTGCCGGGCTTGCTGCCCTTGGCCCCGGTGAACGCTCCGGTGTCATAGCCGAAGAGCTCGCTCTCAAAGAGCTGGGCGGGAATGGCCGGACAGTTGACCTTGACGAGGTTGTGCCGGGCCCGGCGGCTCAGGTCGTGCAGGATGCGGGCAGCCAGATCCTTGCCCGTGCCGCTCTCTCCCGTGATGAGGACAGGGACCTCTGTCATGGCGGCGCTGGCCAACTGCTCGCGAACCCGCCGTATGGCCTCCGACTCGCCCAGAAGCAGATCTTCCGGTGAGGTCACGGCCGATATCAGGACTTGCTCTCGCATACGCCATGGCAGTATGCACGCAGGGTGCCATCATACCCGCACCGGGTTGCGCAGCCCCGTCAGGCGATAACCCTTCCGTTACCCAGGTGAACAGATGGACAGGCTGCGCACAGCGTCCCAGCCCTTGAACTCGCTAGGCCAGAGATGGCGAAATCCGCTGAGTGGCCGCCTCCGCAACGGCAAACGAGGCGTATAAAAGCCAGTGCCGCGGGTTGCTGCCCGGGGCCGAGCGCAGACCGGAGACGAATATGTAACCCAAAGGGGCAATCGCGCTTTCCCCCCGCTATCCTGCCTGCCGGGTAAATGGCCCTGCCCTTACCCCGAATATAGGAAATCTTTTTCACACAGGGCACCCAGCCGCCATCTTCCCCCTGATCAGGCCAGCAGAAATGCTCCTGGATTCAGCTACTTACAATCCTGTTTCCACGCGGGGGCCGGTGTGGGAACTTACTTTCACACTGTTTCATGCATGGGACACGAGATGCCCCGGGGGGAGAATCAGAATTACCAATAAGAAATGGGTACATTACCGATGTGGTATTGCTTGAACAGATTGCCGCTCCTACTATCAGGCTGTTCTGTTGTGCAAAGATTTTTGCTTTACCTGTTTTCTTCCCCCGGAGCGCGCGTACTGCAGGCCGAACGGACGAGCAGCGGAAGGCTGCCGTAGCCAGTGAGGACCCGGTTGCCGAGTTGGGGTTAGGGTGCGGAACCAGATGGGTCGCCCCGGTTTTCATCCCTGATGTCTGGCAGTACATCTGGCAGCCCAAGCCAGTAGAAGTTTTCAAACGCAGCGAATGCTATCCCGGCCACATTTGGAATTCAATCTTCCCGCCTGCCTTGGTTGTGCCGCCTGATCTCGGCATGTCCTGGCGTGAGTTGCATAAGGACAGTAATTTATGGATGTGCGCTCTCATGTTCTGATTGTTGACGACGAGCCTTCAGTTGCCCACTATGTAAGCGGGCTGCTTGACCCAATGCAGTTCCGCACCGAATTCGTGCATAGTGGCGCGGCCTCTCTCGCCCTCGTGCGCAAGGAGCTTCCCCCGCTCGACCTGCTGCTGATCGACGCCGAAATGCCCGAGATGGACGGGCTCGAAACGCTGCGCCAGTTGCGCCGTCTCTATCCGGAGACGCCGGTCGCCCTGATGACGGCCAGGTTGAACGCCGGCTTTATCCTTGAAGGCATCAAGGCCGGCGTGCAGGGTTTCCTGCACAAGCCGGTCTCCCCTGAGGAACTTCGCGAGGTCGCCGCAAAGCTCTGTGTCAAGCGTCCGGCCTGCGACCGCGACCCGTCAAGCGTTCACATCGAGGACCTCGGCAGCGGCCAATTCTTCCTCGCCGCCTCACCTGCCATGCGCGCCATTGTGCGACAGGTGAAGATGCTCAGCCGCGCCGATGTGCCTGTGCTCATCACCGGAGAAAGCGGGGTGGGCAAGGAGGTTGTCGCCACACTGCTGCACAAGCACTCGCTGCGCGCCACCCGCTCCATGATGAAGGTGAACTGCGCGGCGCTTCCCGCGGATCTGCTGGAAAGCGAGCTCTTCGGCTATGAAGCCGGGGCCTTCACCGGCGCCATGAAGTCCAAGCCGGGCAAGTTCGAGATCTGCGACAAGGGCACTATCCTGCTGGACGAGATCGGTGAAATGAGCCCGCATCTGCAGGCCAAGCTGCTCCACGTCCTGCAGGACGGCAGCTTCTCCCGCCTGGGCGCGCGCATCAACTCCAAGGTAGACGTTCGCGTCATCGCAGCCACCAACGTGGATATTGAGCAGGCGATCGCAGAAAGGCGCTTCCGCGAGGATCTGTATTATCGCCTAAACGCCTTCATCATCAAGGTGCCCTCCCTGCGGGAGCGCAGCCAGGAGATTCCTTACCTGCTGAGCGAGCTTGCACACACGCTGGCCCTGCAAAACCACCTTGCCCCTATCAACTTCTCGCCTCGCCTGATCGCAGCCGCCGTTCGCTACCACTGGCCCGGCAACCTGCGTGAACTCGGCAACTTCGTCAAGCGCTTCCTCATCATGCGCGATGAGGCCGCAGCCTTCGTCGAGCTGGAATCGAAGGTGCGTCCGCAGACGCAGAAAACAATGCCCCTGGCCACCACGACCTACGAGATGGCCGAAGCTGCCGAGGCGAGTCTTAAGTCTGCCGTGCGCAGCATGAAGGACCAGACAGAGATCAAGATGATCCGCGAGGTTCTGGACGATGCGAAGTGGAACCGCCGCATCGCCGCGGAGCGTCTGCAGATCAGCTACAAGGCACTGCTCTACAAGATACGCCAGTACAACCTCGAAGCCACGGCCTGATCCGCTTAAAATAACGCTCGCTGAAATTACCTTTTTCTCTAAGAGCCTGGGACACCGCAGATGTCCCGGCTCTTCCTTCGGCACGTCTACTGCAAAGGGCGAGTCCATTACCTGCATTCACTTGCACATTTGATTACTACAGATCCGGCAGCCTCCGCGGCTCGCATCCCTGCCGGCCTGGACTGGCCGCTGCGGGCGGCAGTCCTCCTCATCCGCCTGGTTCGGTTTCCGTAATCGCAGTTCCCTTCCGCGGGGCGGCCGCGGTCGATCTGGCGCGTTCCAAGCTTCGCCCAGCTCTTTGGCAGACCACGTGCAATTCAGCTTGCCGTTATGGGTAAAGCGCAGCAAGGATTGTGGATGCTCTTGAGCGTGGCGGCGGCCGCCATCGCGATTGCCGGCCACTTCTGGCTGTGGCGTAATCACGCCTCGGCGCTCTTCACGCTGTTCTCGTTCGCCCTGGCCTGCATGGCTGCAAGCGATGTACTGCGCCGGCTTGCGAGCGCAAAGAGCGGCGATGCTGCCGTCCCGCAAACGCGCATTGCCTTTCCCGCCTCGCTGCCCTCCCCTGGGACGTCGCCGGTGTTCAGGGAGACCAAGCTCCGCAATGCATTCACCATCGACCTGGAGGACTACTTCCACACCGAGGTGAACTCGCGCAGCGTGCCGCTGGAGCAATGGGACAACATGCCGCAGCGCATCGAGTACAGCGTGAGGCGTCTGCTTGATCTGCTGGACGAGCACGCCGCCAAGGCCACGGTGTTCACACTCGGATGGGTGGCGCAGAAAAATCCCGCGCTCATTCGCGAGGTGGCTGCGCGCGGACACGAGATCGCCTGCCACAGTTTCCATCACCGGGTCGTCTCACGCATGCAGCCACAGGAGTTCCGCGCCGACACTGTGCTGGCCAAATCCATCCTTGAAGACCTGGCCGGCACACAAGTGCGCGGCTATCGCGCGCCGAACTTCTCCATCACCCCGGGCACGGAGTGGGCCTGGGACATCCTGGCTGAGCTCGGTTTCGACTACGACTCCAGCATCAACCCGGTCTGGCACAAACTCTACGCCAACCCGAACGCGCCCCGTTTCCCCTACCTTCTTCCCAACGCGCAGCTCTTAGAGATTCCCATCGCCACCTGGCGCCTAGGGAACAGGAACCTGCCGATCGACGGCGGCGCTTATCTGCGGCTGCTGCCTTACCCCTACGTACGCAGAGGCCTTGAGACGGTAAATCAAGCCGAAGGCCGCCCTGCCACCGTCTACATGCATCCGTGGGAGATCGATTATCTCCAGCCCTTGCTCCCGCAGGACTGGAAATCCCGCATACGCCAGACCTGGGGAACAGCGACGATGGAGCACAAGCTCGCGCGACTGCTCTCCAGTGCACGATATTCCACGATAGCGGACGTCTACGCGCACGAGCTGCGCCGCGGTCCGCTGGCCATGCCTGCCCTGCCTCGGCAAAATGAACAGTTCGCACAGGTCGTCTAGAGAATGCAGATTACAGAGCAGGGTCCCAAGGGATACAGCAGTTGGGGTGACAGGTTTATCGGCCAGGTGGTCTACCCGCTGTGGGCGCGACGCGATCATCCCTGCTATGCGCGGTACGCGCGACAGTTTGCCAGGACGCAGTTCCTCTCTGCCGAGGAGCTGCGGCAGCTCCAGGTGGAGCGTCTTCGCAACCAGGCGATTCATGCCTTCCGCAACATTCCGTTTTACCGCCACCGCTTTGAATGCGCCGGCATCACGCCGCTCGACATTCACTCGCTGGAAGACCTGCGCGCCATGCCCGTCCTGAGCAAGCGCGATATCCAGGACTACGGCCAGGAGATGCTGGCACAGAACGTGCCGCTCTCGCAGCGCGTAGCAAACCAGACCGGCGGCTCCACCGGCAGCCCGCTCCAGTTCTGGGTAGACCGCGAGCGCTTCGATTCGCGCCGGGCGAGCACGGATCGCCACAACCGTTGGGCCGGACTCTACCCGGGCACGTGGTACGCGCACCTGTGGGGCTCGCGCTTTGACACCGGCGTATCCACCACGCCCACCATCACCTGGCGGCAGCGGCTGCTCTATCGAGCCCTCACGCTGAACACCTCGCTCATCTCGCAGCAGGACCTCGAACGCTACGTATCCCTGCTGCGGCGTATCCGGCCGCGCGTGCTTCTCGCCTATGCCCAGTCCGCGGTCATGTTCGCGCGCTACTGCCGGCAGAACGGCATCCAGGACATTCGCTTCGAGTCCATGATCACCACCGCCGAGATGCTCCTGCCAGAGCAGCGGACCCTGCTCGAGGACACCTTCCACGGCAAGGTCTTTAACCGGTACGGATGCCGCGAGTTCTCCGTCATTGCCAGTGAGTGTGAGTTTCACACGGGCATGCACCTGAACGCCGACGCCCTGATCGTGGAGATCGAGCCCTCGCCCGAACTGCCCGCCGGCACCGGCCGGGTGCTTGTCACGGACCTGCTGAACCGTTCCATGCCGCTGATCCGCTATGACATCGGCGACTTGGCCAACACTCTTGCAGAAGGGACGTGCGCATGCGGCCGGTCGCTGCCGCGCATCAGCAACATCGCAGGCCGCATCACGGACTTCCTCATCACCGGCGATCACCGCCGCATCTCCGGCATCTCGCTGGCGCTGCTCGCCGGGGACATGCCGCAGGTCCGCCAAATGCAGTTTATCCAGCATGACCGCGCGCACATCCGGCTGCACGTCGTTCCCGGCAAGGGCTATGGAGAGCACACGGCAGAGGAGCTGCGCCGCCGCCTGCACCCTTACCTGCGCGGCACCAGCGACCTCACCATCCACACCGTTGAGAAGATCGCCCCCGGGCCGTCCGGCAAATTCCG
>CAYQYM010000098.1:0-8057 GCA_964421715.1 uncultured Acidipila sp. | reverse complement strand
CCGTGCACCACGCCACCGCCCGTTGCGCCGTGGTGGCAAGGGCCAGCCGCCACACGGCCGTGAGCGCGACGGCTGAGACGGCGGCCACGCACACACGCGTGACCCAGGGCTGGAAGCCGAAGAGTTTCCAGCAGAGCGCAAGCACGATCGAAGGCAGCGGCGGATGCGCGTTGCTGAGCGTGGAATAGGGAATGATCGCGCCGCTGCGGAAAAAGTCGAAGGCCGCAGGAATGTAATAGCCGCCTTCGTCCCAATAGTAGGGCAGCCGCAGCAGCGTTGTGTGCGCGGCCAGCACGGCAGCAAAGATTCCCGCGAAGATGGCGGCCATTAGAGGCAGCGAAGGCGCGTGGCGCGGTAGCTTCGTGCCTGCCGTCAAGTCGCCTGCCCGGCCTGTGCTAGTTGACCGGTCCATGCTGCTTCGGCTCGAGGGCGATCGCGCCGAAGGCCTGCTCATACTGGGCAATGTTCTGCCCGAGGATGTTCCAGAGCGCCTTGGCCTGCTGCGGGCTCAGGTAAATGCCCTGCAGGTTGCGGATGCTGACCTCATCGGGCGCCTGCTGCTGCGCCAGGCCGAAGGTGAGCAGGAAGTCCCATACGCTGACGCGCACCTGGACGCTGTTGGCATAGTTCTCGCGGTACTCCGGCGTTTCGCTCAGAGTGATCTTGGGCTGGGGCATGCTGGGATTCATCGCCTGTCCAGTGTACTTGCGTTCAGGTCCGGGCTTCCGGCTAAGCCGCGTCCAGGGCTGCCGTTGCTGACGTAGATTCGGTACCCGACGGGTCTGCTTGGATCGCGCGTCCACCGCACGGGACTTGGAGGAATGCGTTGAGCGTACAAATGGTAGGAGTCCGTGAGCAGGGAATCGAGTTCACCCCAGCGGTGAAGCTTACTGAAGTGATAGTCAACAGCCGCGGAGCACTCATCGCTGGTGACGATCAGCACCTCCGGCTTAGCCTCGGTGAGAGCCCTCCAGAAGCCAGCCCGATAGCGAGCCTCTTCAGGATCCAGGCGCTCCGGAACTCTGAACGCATCTGCAGCCTCGGCAGTGTTGTCCCTCCTCTCCGGGTAGAGATAGCAGTCATACAGGAACCCGGTACTCTGCCGAAGGCGCAGGTTGTAGAGAACGTTCAGGCATCCGCTTGCCATGTCAAGGCACTGCACTTTCCCGTCCAGCCGGGCTCCGCCGAGTTGGTCCAGGTCGGAGGCCACCATTTGATTGAATTCGACATTGCGCCACTCCAGGCTGAGCGCGCGGTGCACTGAGGTGCCTCCGACGACGAGCACCAGGTAGGTGAGCAGCGCCGCGGCATAGTATCTGCGACCCGGATGTTCAGTTGCCATGCTGGCTTGATAAAGGTCCAGCATCATCCAGAGCAGCAGAAACACTTCAGATGGGTAGCGGTGGTAGGGGTAGTCCCGGCGCTGCACGATGTAGGACGCCAGGCCAAAGAAGAGGCCAATGGCCAGCAGGCTGCCCTCATACGACCTCCAGCGCTTCTGCACCCAGCAGACCGGCAGCCAGGCGAGCACAGGCCCCAGCAGCACAGAGGAGAGGGTTGTTGCGACCATTCGCGCCCAGGGCAATCCGAAGAGCCGTGCATGGTAGGGCACCAGCTGCGACTGTACAAGCAGGAAGGCCCGCAGCGCACCCTCCCGGTGCAAATAGATGGCGCACATGGCGAGCGGCAGCAGTAAGCCGCTTGCAAAGTACAGCGCTGAAATCCTGCTGCGAAAGCGGATAGCAGGGTATGCCCGTATCACCAGCCAGAGTGGAACAGGCAGCAGCAGAGCCGTGGGCTTGACGAGCACGGCCAATCCGAGAACGAGACCGGCTGCAGCCAGCAGGAGAAGCTGCCGTGCCAGCGATGGGGCAGGGCCGCGCAAAACCGCACATAAGGCGGAGAACGAGCATAGAACCAGGGCCACCAGCATCAGGTCCCGCTGTCCTGTGTCTATCAGTCCATCGCGCCCGTGCAGTAGCGCGAACATCGTTGCCGCAAGATAGCCCGCTACCCGTGAGCCGGAGGGGCTGAGGCAAATGAGATTGCCACCCACAACAAGCAGTAGCAGGTAGTCGAAGATGCGCCAGGCTAGCGCTCCTGTGCCGAGCGTCTTCAGGATGGTGAAGACGATCAGGTAGGTTCCGGGCAGGTTTGGGTCGACAATCTCGGTGTAAGGCGCAAAGCCATGTTCAAGAAGGAACACAGCGTAGTGGATCAGCGGGGCATCTCCGACGAGCGGCCAGCGCAGTGTTTTGACGACAAACAGGCCGATGAGCACTGTACTGAACAATGCCAGCGACGCAACGAACCAGCGGGAGTGTCTCACCAGCGCAGTATAGGCGAGCCGCGAGAAGCGCTTGCATCCCCGCAGCGCTTCGTGCTATCCAATGGGATATTCAAGTTTGCTCCACGTGAGCGGGCCTGAATTTCATGAAGAGTGGCTGAGGGACGGGCCCTGTGACGCCACGACAACCGGCCTGAGCAATTCAGGACATCGGTGTCAACTCTCTCCTAAGTTTGTTGCCGGCACAGCCGACGGCGAAGGCGGGGAACATGAGATTCGGGGTGCATGCTGTATCGCATCTCGCCAAATCCATTTTTGAGTCAGCAGTAGCAGTAGGGTCACAATTGAGCCCGTGCCACCGCCGCCATCGGAATCGAGGGCAGCATGGCTTTATCTTACGAACTAGAGTGCCGCGAATGCGGTAAGCGCTACGCGAACGCGCCGCTATCTATTTGCGAGGACTGTTTCTCGCCCCTCGAGGTGCGGGTCGACCTCGAGGCGGCACGCAAGGACTTTACACGCGAGAAGATCGCCGCTGGCCCGGCGAGCATGTGGCGCTACCAGGCGCTGTTGCCCGTGCCGGACGACTACCGCGCGCCAACCCCGGCCGGGTTTACGCCGCTGCTCAAGGCGCCACGGCTGGCCAGCCGCATCGGCGCAATGAATCTATACCTCAAAAACGACGCCGTCTGCCTGCCTACGCTGAGCTTCAAGGATCGCGTGGTCTCCGTCGCGCTTGCGAACGCGCAGATCTTCGGATTTGACACGGTGGGCTGCTCCTCCACCGGGAACCTGGCCAACGCCGTGGCCGCCCAGGCCGCTCGGCTCGGTTTGAAGACCTACATCCTGGTGCCGGCCGACCTCGAGGCCGCAAAGATTCTCAACACGCAGGTCTATGGAGCAAACCTGGTTCGCATCGACGGCAATTATGACCACGTGAACCGGCTCTGCTCGCAGATCGCCGACCGTTACAACTGGGGCTTTGTAAACGTGAACCTCAGGCCCTACTACGCCGAAGGCTCAAAGACCGTGGGCTTCGAGATCGCCGAGCAGCTCGGATGGCGCCTGCCGGACAACGTCGTCGTGCCCATGGCGGGCGGCTCTCTCATCACCAAGATGCGCAAGGCATTCATGGAGCTGATCGCTCTCGGGCTGGTGGAGGAGAAGGAAGTCCGCTTTTTTGGCGCGCAGGCTACCGGCTGCTCGCCCATCTCGAAGGCGGTCAAGTCAGGCGCCGAGCAGATTGAGCCGCAGCGCCCTGCGACCATCGCCCGCTCGCTCGCCATCGGCAACCCGGCAGACGGCGTCTACGCTGCGCGCGCCGTCCGGCAAAGCGGCGGCTGGGCAGAGGATGTATCCGATGTGGAGATCGTCAGCGCCATCCAGGAGCTGGCAGAGGCCGAAGGTGTCTTTACCGAGACCGCCGGCGGCGTGACTACGGCGGTTACGGCGCGGCTCTACGCGCATGGCCGGATTCACCCTGACGACCTGACCGTGATCTGCATCACCGGCAACGGGCTCAAGACAACCGATGCACTGGCTGGGTGCTACGAGCAGGAGCACGCCGTACGACCGCGCCTCTCTGATTTCGAAGCCTACCTGGAAGAGAAGACCGCCGCGCCTGAATGTGCGGCCGAACTGGTGACGGGAGCTGCGTAAGCCATGCCGATTCGAGTTCTACTGCCCAATGCCTTTCAGAAGCACACCAACGGCGCGCGCGAGGTACACTCCTCGGCCGCCAACCTGCCGGAGCTGATCACGGATATCGAGACCAGTTTTCCGGCCCTCAAGACGCACCTGCGCGATGACCAGGGCCAGGTGCGACGCTTCATCAACTTCTACGTGAACGAGGAAGACATCCGCTTCCTCGGCAACGAGAAGTACAACTTCCAGGATGGGGATGAGGTGCTGGTGATTCCTTCCATCGCCGGCGGCTGCGGATGCTGCAGCTACTGCGGGCTGGAAGATTGCCGCTGCTGCTGACAGGCAGTCTCGGCAGGAACTGCAAAGGCCTTCGGCTGTGCCCCGAGGCCTTTGCTGCTTCAATGCAGAAGACGCTTAGCGCACCTTGAGGAAGATGATGACCAGCGTGAAGAGCGAGAGCGACTCGATGAAGGCGAGGCCGAGCACCAGCAGCAGCTGGATGCCGGCGCGGGCACCTGGATTGCGGGCGAGCGCCTCGGTGGCGGACGCGGTGGCCTTGCCCTGGCCGAGACCGCAGAGCCCGGCCGCAAGGGCCATGCCAATGCCGGCGCCAATCGGCACCAGGCTGGCGCCGCCGCCTTGACCGGTCTGTGCGAAGGCCGGCGTGGCCAGCAGCAGGACCGAGAGGGTCATGAAGAGATACTGAAGTTTGCGCATTGCTTGTCTCCTTGCTTCCATGGTGTGTGCCGCCAGTGGGTGGTTGAGGCTCACCATGCTGGCCCCCTCACGCTGGCGGCTTTCGTGGCTGAAGCGGAAGCAGGCTTCAGCGGAAACTCTCGAGCTTAGTGATCCTCGTGTGCAACCGCCTGCGACAGGTAGATCAGCGCCAGCAGCATGAACACATACGCCTGTATGAGCGCCACGGCGAAGTGCAGTCCGAGAAACACAATGGGTATGCCAATCGGCACCAGTGAAAAGAACACCAGGGTCAGCAGGTCGCTCGCAAACATGTTGGCGTAAAGACGGATGGTGAGCGACATGACGCGCGCCAGGTGCGAGATGATCTCGATGGGGAAGAGCAGCGGCGCGATCCACCAGATAGGCCCGAGAAAGTGCTTCAGGTAGCCGACCGGTCCCTGCGCCTTCAGCCCGTGAAAGTTGTAATAGAGAAAGGTGAGAATCGCGATACCCAGCGGCACAACCGGGTTAGCGGTCGGGGTCGGAATGCCGGGCAGCAGCCCGAAGCAGTTGGCCGTAACGACGAACAGCAGAATCGCCGTGGCGAAGGTCACGTGCGGCTGATAGCCATGGCCAATGATGGCCTCCCCCTGGCCGCCGACAAATTCGTGGATCATCTCCGCGAGCAGCTGGAACGGCCCAGGCCGTTCGATGCTCAGCGTCACGCGAACCAGCAGGAAAAACACCAGCAGGACTGCCGTGACGATCAGCTCAAGGGCAAACGTGCGGTCAATGGGCGCGGCGGGGTTGCGGGGATGCACGCCAAGCTTCAGCAGCATCGCGGTCACGGGAGCGCCGAAGGCATGGTTCAGCAGGTTGTTGAAAGCAATCAGAAAACTCAGCATGTTCTCTCGGGATACTTCAGGAACGCACCAGCCGAACGGCCTCGATCGACAAGGCTAACACTGCCAGCCCGATACCGCCGATCAGGGCGTAAACCGACCCGTGCAAACACCTTAGACTAGCATACAGAATGGCTGCAGCCAGCAGCAGCCGCAGCAGGAACATCGTAACCACCCAGGCTGCAGGTCTTGCGGGACGCGCGTTGTCCAGCCGCGCGTTAATGAGCGAGATGAGCTGGTGCCACTCATAGAGCCCTGTGGCCGCGATGAGCGCGCCCACCAGCAGGAGCACCGCCGTCTGCCAGCCCGCCGTCAGGCTCAGGATGGCGGCCAGCACCACAGCGAGGAAAACGATGGTCTTAAGAGCCCTGCGCATGGCCACCCGCAGATCCGCGTCTGTGAATTGCAGGAAGGAGTTAGCCTCAGTCACTCAGACTTGCCCCCAAGCTGCAGCGCCTGGCGCACGGCTTCGACCAGCCCGGCCACCGCGCCAAAGAGCAGCCCTGCGATATAGATCCAGTCCGTGTGCAGCCAGCGGTCCAGCAGCCTTCCCGCGCCCCAGCCGATGAAGACAGCAGCGGGCAGCACGAAGGCAATCTGCACCATGCGCTCGGCTTTCACAAGCGACTGCAGTCCGCCGCCATCGCGCCTGGGCTTGTGGGGTTCTGTGGCCATAAGGATTGAGTATAACGGCGCAGTCTAAGGTGGTCTCTGTTCAGAAGAATAATCTTGATGAGTAGCTTCTAACCTGGGCTTTGATGAAGCCCGGTACGGTTCATCAACCTCGTGCTCCTCGGCACTTACTCCTGAACGTCCGCACCTGCTCCACGGCTATACTGAGTCTTAAACCCCAGCAACTACGAGGACCCGCGGTGTTTGAGTCGGATTTCGAGCGCAACCTCTTTGCGCTGCGCAAGGAAAAGCTGCAGCAGATCGTTGCCCTGGGCCAGCAGGCTTACCCCAACGGCTTCAACGGCGCCGAGGACATTGGCGCGCTGGTCGAGCAGTATCGCAGCCGTCCGGACGAGCCCGGCGCGATCCAAGGCGAAGAGCTTGAGGCCAGCCGCCGGCAGGTCACGGTGGCCGGGCGCATCATGACCATCCGTGCGCAGGGCAAGGCCGGATTTGCTCACCTGCAGCAGGGCGGGCGTCGCCTGCAGATCTATGTCCGTAGGGACGATGTGGGTGAGCAGGCGTGGGAGCTCTACCGGCTGCTCGATATGGGCGACCACATCGGCGTCACAGGCTACCTCTTCCGCACGCGCACCGGCGAACTCACCGTCCACGTGCAGGCCATCACGTTCCTTGCCAAGGCCATGCTTGCGCTGCCGGACAAGTTCCACGGTCTGGAGGATGTAGAGCTGCGCTACCGGCAGCGCTACGTGGACCTGTTTATGAACGCCGAGGTGCGCGAGGTCTTTGTGAAGCGCGCAAAGGTGCTGGCGGCGGCGCGGCGGTTCTTCGACGAGCGCGGCTACATCGAGGTGGAGACGCCGATGATGCAGTCCATCGCTGGGGGCGCAGCGGCGCGGCCCTTTACCACGCATCACAACGCGCTCGACATTGATCTGTTTCTGCGTATCGCACCGGAGCTCTACCTGAAGCGGCTGGTGGTGGGCGGCCTGGACCGCGTTTACGAGATCAACCGCAACTTCCGCAACGAGGGAGTCTCGACCCAGCACAACCCCGAGTTCACGATGCTCGAGTTCTACCAGGCCTACGCGGACTATCACATGCTGATGGACCTGACAGAAGACTTCGTGAAGTACGTGGCACTGGCGGTGAACGGGACGACGAAGACAGAGTTCAACGGGCACGAGATTGACCTAAGCGTCTGGCGCCGCTACACGATGCGCGAGGCGATTTGCGAATTCTGGCCGGAAGCGGCCGGAGAGAAGCCCGCAGCCTTCGATGACGGCCAGGCAGTGAGCGGTTTCGTTCACCGGCTCCGCAGCGCAGGTCTTGCTGTGGATCACAAGCCAGGTGAGCCTTGCGGCAAGACGATCGCGAGCATCTTTGAGGCTGTTGCCGAGTCCCACCTGGTACAGCCCACGATTATTTACGACTTCCCGCTCGCCGTCTCGCCGCTCTCCAAGCAGAAGCCGGATGAGCCGGACTGGGTCGAGCGCTTCGAGTTCTACATCGGAGGGTTTGAGGTGGGCAACGCCTTCAGCGAACTGAACGATCCCGAAGAGCAGCGCCGCCGCTTCCAGCAGCAGCTTGCCGAGCGTGAGCGTGGCGACGACGAGGCGCACCAGATGGATGAAGACTACGTCCGCGCGCTGGCCTACGGTCTGCCGCCTGCTGGCGGGGAGGGCATTGGCATTGACCGGCTCACGATGGTGCTCACCGGCGCAAAATCCATCCGCGACGTGATCCTGTTTCCCCTCCTGCGCCCGAAGTCGTAGGGGCAGTGCGCAGGCTGTCGCCCATAGCCCAGAACCAGGTTAGAACACTCGAACAGCGCGGCGCAGCGTACCGGCCGTGCCTACGCCGGCCAGGGTAAAGCTGTACAGGTACTGCGTGTTGTTTCTCACCGCGCCGAG
>CAYQYM010000097.1:0-8062 GCA_964421715.1 uncultured Acidipila sp. | reverse complement strand
CAGTATGCACTACGTACCTCTCCCGCATCTCGGCCCTGGCGCGCGTCAGCAACCAAAGATGCGGCATTGGCCCTCGCGCGCCACTGCCTTGCCCACGCGGACGACGGTCGGCAGCAGGTGCAGCAGCGCTCCTTCCGTCCGCCGGTAGGGAACCGAGACGGTCGCCGCGTAGGTGCGCTCGTGCTCCACCTCCACCAGGATCTCGTCCATATAGCCCTCGGCCGAAGGTTCCGGCATGGCCATGTTGGTTGCGATCGCGACGGCGCGAATCCTGCCCCGGCGCGCCCTCTCGCGAAGCTGCAGCATGAGCAATGCTAGTAGTGCAGCCGCATCGGGAGCGACGTTCGCCTCGGTAACTGTCTGAGTTACAATCTGCCCGTCGTCCATGAGCACCTTGGCGAAAGGAGCGAACTCGCCGTACTTGCGAAGCATACGGCGGGCATAGGCGACGGCTGCGGTCACCAGCTCGGTCGCCTCATCGCGGGGTGGTCTGCGCATCGTCTGTGGCCCTCTCCCTAAACCCTGGCCCACATCGCGTCGCGCGGGTCTTCCGGATTCAGCCTGGCAAGCTCGCGCAAAATGTCCTTGGAGCGTTCGTCGCGCACATGCGGCACCACGATTTCTACCGTCACAATCTGGTCGCCGCGCGCTCCCTCATGCGTGGCAGAGGGCACGCCGCGCCCACGCATGCGCAGCTTCTGGCCGGTTTGCGTGCCTTGCGGTATCTTGAGCTGCGCACGGCCGTCTATGGTAGGCACCTCGATTTTTGACCCAAGCGCGGCCTCTGAGACCGTGACCGGCACCGTGATGTAAATATCGTCCACCTGGCGCGTGAATACCGGGTGCGTACCGCAGCGGATCACCAGGTAAAGGTCTCCCGTCGCTCCACCGTTCACGCCTGCGTTGCCTTTGCCGGGCAGCCGGATGCGCTGTCCGTCCCGCGTGCCTGCCTTGATGCGGAACTCGATGAGATCCGTGCGCAGCAGCGTGCCCTCGCCGTGGCAGGTGGGGCAGGGGTTCTGCTCCTTGCCGGTGCCGCCACAATGCGGGCACTGCAGGTTGAACTTCATCCGGCCGCCCATCTGCGTCACCTGGCCGGAGCCGTTGCACTCCGGGCAGGTCTGCTGGCCGCCGGTCGAGGCCTTGCCCTTGCACGTCGGGCAAACGTCCTGCCGCTGCACCTGGAGCCGCATGGAGCCGCCGCGAATCGCCGTCCAGAAGTCCACATCCACCTGGTATTCGAGATCGGTGCCCGGCTGCGGGCCGCGCGGCCGCTGGCCGGCACCGCCCTGGTTGAAAATCCCGGATAATATGTCGCGGAAGCTGCCCCAGCCGGAGCCGCTCCCGGCGTTTGGCGAACCCTGTGCCGGGCCGGCCGCGCCCTCGAAGCCTGAGAAGTCGAAACCGCCAAAGTCGATCGGCACGCCCTGCCCGCCGCGTCCATAACCGCCGCGCGACGCCGCCTCCGCCGCGGCTGGATCGATCTGGTCTGAGTAGAAGCCAAGCTGGTCGTAAACCTTGCGCTTCTTCTCGTCGCTCAAAATATCGTTGGCCTCGGAGATCTCCTTGAACTTCTCCTCGGCTTTCTTATCGCCCGGATTCACGTCCGGGTGGTACTTGCGCGCGAGCTTGCGGAAGGCCTTGCGGATCTCGTCCGCCGTGGCCGTCTTCTTGACGCCAAGCGCGCCGTAGTAATCCTTCTGCTGTGTGGTTGCCATCGCCTCTCAATCCTTCTGGCAGGCCGGGCACCAGTAGACGGTGCGCCCGGCCATGGGACCTGACATAATCTCGGTGCCGCAGACAAAGCACGGCTTGCCCTGCCGCCGGTATACGTAGTGCACTTCCCCGTCCAGCGCCGCTCCGCGCGCATGCGGCCGATCCTTGGGCCGCGTGGTTACGATGCGCCGGTCCACCATGCCGTCCGGCATCAGCACCTTTGCATCCTTCCACAGCCGGGCGAGCGCCGCCGCGCTCACCTGCCGGCCCGGCCTCTCCGGGTGAATGCCCGCCCGGAACAGCAGCTCCGCACGATAAATATTGCCAATCCCAGCCATCACGCCCTGGTCCATCAGCAGCGCTCCAATCGGCGTGTTCCTCTTCGCGATCGTCGCGAAAGCGACCGCCGGATCGCTCTCCTCGTTCAGGGGGTCGGGGCCGAGCCGCTCCAGCAGCTTCCGCCACGCCTCATCGGAGAAGATGCTGCAATCGGTGGGTCCGCGCAGCTCCAGCCACTTCGTCCTGGTAAAGATGCGCAGCCGGAGCGCACCTTTCGGCTCGGGCAT
The DNA here is from genome assembly GCA_964421715.1 of uncultured Acidipila sp. Classification (GTDB taxonomy): domain Bacteria; phylum Acidobacteriota; class Terriglobia; order Terriglobales; family Acidobacteriaceae; genus CAYQYM01. Next base: position 5,780 of record CAYQYM010000097.1, on the reverse strand, counting down.
CGGCTGTTCGCCCTCCCGGAAGTCCCCATACATGCCCAGGTGCACATGCAGCATCAGATCGCGGCCAAAGTCATAGCCCAGGTGCTTGCCATGCGCATGCACTGCGCGCAGCTTGCGGCCGTCAAGTACAGCGGCGTCCGGAAAGCCCCCGTTCGGCGAATCCACCCGCACTTTTTTGCCCGCGAAGGTGGCGGCGTGCCGCACGGCAAAGCGATGGATCTCATTCCCTTCAGGCATTTCTAGGTGAACTCCAGAGATCAGGTGCATCCGAGGCTGCACTGCTCGACAAAACACCCCGTCGTTTTTAGCTCTGAGTAACGGCGCCCCGCGAGGCTTGCGTTCAGAGCCTTGCCGGCGGCTCATTGCGCGGCTGCCGCTCCACTATGGCCCAGAAGGCCAGGGCGTCCACCGAACATTTTACTCGACCGCGGATGCAGGCAGGGGCGGCCCAGAAGCCGCCCCTGCCTGCGTCCGTCAAGGTTCCTTAGTTCCAGACCGCGCTTGCCGGTATAGCCTCGACGCGCCAGAATAGGTCCGGCTCCACGCGCCGCATCTGCGCTACAAAATCGTCCGCCTCCTGGCGGCTGTTAAACGTGACACTGTTGTAGAGCTTCCCCGCCCGCAACTGTTCGCACTTCCAGATAGTGTTTGTCATTTACTACTCCTGCTGACTCCCCCTGCTGATAAAAACAGCGAAGCGACCGAAATGTTGCTGAAAGCCGCTCCGCTGTGTCCGCCAGATTGTTGGCCCGGTGTTTGCGCTTACTTCTTCTCGTCTACGTCCACGTACTCGGCGTCGATCACGCCTTCGTCCTTCTTCTCGTCTGCGGTGCCGGACGCGGCCTGTGCACCATCGGTCGGCGGAGCGGCTGCGTTTGCTTTGTACATTGCCTCGGCCAGCTTGTGCGAGGCGGCGGTCAGCTTTTCCCGTGCGTCGTTCAGCTCCTGTGCCGTCGGCGTGCCTGCCAGCGTCTGCTTCGCGCCAGCCAGGGCAGTCTCCACCTCGGACTTATCGGCCTGGGCCACCTTCTCGCCACCCTCGCGCAGCATCTTTTCGATGTTGTAGACGAGGTTGTCGAGCCCATTGCGCGCCTCAATCTCATCGCGCTTCGCCCGGTCCTCGGCGGAGTGGGCTTCGGCCTCTCGGGCCATGCGCTCCACTTCGTCCTTGCTCAGACCCGAAGAAGACGTAATCGTGATCTTCTGGTCCTTGCCGGTGGCCGTGTCCTTCGCCAGTACGTTCAGAATGCCGTTCGCGTCGATGTCGAAGGTGACCTCGATCTGCGGCACGCCACGGGGAGACGGAGGAATGCCGCTCAGCTTGAACTTGCCCAGGGTGCGGTTCTGTGCTGCCATCGGGCGCTCACCCTGCAGGACATGCACCTCGACCTCGGTCTGCGAATCGGCTGCCGTCGAAAAAGTCTCCGTCTTCTTCGTTGGGATCGTCGTGTTGCGCGGGATCATCGGCGTCGCCACTCCGCCCAGCGTCTCGATGGAGAGCGTCAGCGGCGTTACGTCGAGCAGCAGCAGGTCTTTCACCTCGCCTGCCAGGACGCCGGCCTGCACGGCCGCGCCGATCGCCACCACCTCGTCCGGGTTCACGCCCTTGTGCGGCTCCTTGCCGAAGAGCTCCTTGACGACCTGCTGGATGCGCGGCATGCGGGTCTGTCCGCCCACCAGCACCACCTCGTCGATCTTGCTCGCGTCCACGCCGGCGTCGGCCATCGCCTTCCTGCAGGGCTCCACCGATCGCTGGATGATGTCCTCGACCAGCTGCTCCAGCTTGGCGCGGGTCAGCTTCTTCACCAGGTGCTTCGGACCGGTCGCGTCTGCCGTAACAAAGGGCAGGTTGATCTCGGTCTCAAGCGCAGTCGAAAGCTCGATCTTGGCACGCTCCGCCGCATCCTTCAGGCGCTGCAGGGCCATCTCATTGCCCTTCGCCCTAAGGTCCAGACCCTCGTCCTTCTTGAACTCGTCGATCAGCCAGTCCACGATGCGCTGGTCGATGTTGTCGCCGCCCAGGTGCGTGTCGCCATTCGTGGACTTCACCTCGATGACGCCCTCGCCCACTTCAAGAATCGAAATATCGAACGTGCCGCCGCCGAAGTCGTAGACCGCGATCGTCTCGTCCTTCTTCTTGTCGAGCCCGTAGGCCAGCGCCGCCGCCGTCGGCTCGTTCACAATCCGCTTTACGTCCAGCCCGGCAATGCGGCCCGCGTCCTTGGTGGCCTGCCGCTGCGCGTCATTGAAGTAGGCCGGCACTGTTATGACCGCTTCGTTCACCGATGTGCCCAGGTAATCCTCGGCGGCCTTCTTCAGCTTCTGCAGAATCATGGCCGAGATCTCGGGGGGCGTGTAGTCCTTGCCCTGCGCCTCGACGACGATGTGGTCGCCCTGCTGCTTCACCTTGTAGGGCACCATCTTCATCTCGTCGTTGACTTCGTTGTACCGGCGGCCCATGAAGCGCTTGATCGAATAGATTGTGTTCTCAGGATTCGTAATTGCCTGGCGCTTGGCTACCTGGCCAACCAGCCGTTCGCCACTCTTTGTGAATCCAACCACCGAGGGGGTTGTGCGGCCACCCTCCTCGTTCGGAATCACTTTGGGCTCTCCGCCCTCCATCACCGCCACGCACGAGTTTGTCGTGCCGAGGTCGATACCAATAATCTTTGCCATGTCTGTTTTCCCCTGCTGTAGGTGCTAGCTCTTCCAGCTTCGCACTTGAGTCTTTTCCTGTCAACTTATCTGATGCGCCACATCATCAAGTGGATGCAATCCCGTAACTCATACATCCAGAATAGGTCTCTATACTTCCCATCAACGAGTTTCCGCAACCATGGCTGAAAATCCTCCAGACAGGCAGGCGCAGACTGCAGGCGTGAACCCCTGGCTCATCGCCGTCTCCGTCATGCTGGCCACCTTTATGGAGGTGCTGGACACGGCCATCGCCTCGGTGGCGCTGCCCTACATCGCCGGTTCTCTTTCGGCTTCAACGGACGAGGCGACTTGGGTGCTGACCAGCTACCTAGTGGCGAATGCCGTCATCCTGCCGGCCAGCAACTGGTTCTCGCTCCGCTTTGGCCGCAAGCGGTTTCTTATCAGCTGCGTCATCATCTTCACCGTGGCATCGTTCTTCTGCGGCGCGGCCCCTACGCTCGGCTTCATGCTGCTGGCGCGTGTCGTGCAGGGAGCGGGCGGCGGAGCGCTGCAGCCGCTCTCGCAGGCCATCCTGCTTGAGAGCTTTCCCCCTGAGAAGCGCGGCGCGGCCATGGCCCTGTTTGCCTTTGGCGTCGTGGTGGCTCCTGTGCTTGGGCCCACGCTGGGCGGCTGGCTTACCGATACCTATAGCTGGCGCTATGCCTTCTACATCAACATCCCGGTGGGCGCGCTTGCCGTCTTCCTGATCGGTCGCTTCGTTCACGATCCACCGTATATTAAGAACGCAAAGGTGAGCCCGTTTGACGGTATCGGCTTCGGCCTGCTGGCCGTTTGGACCGGCTGCCTGCAGGTGGTGCTGGACAAGGGGCAGGAGGACGACTGGTTCGGAGCGGTCTGGATTCGCTGGGCCACCCTCTGCCTGGTGGTCAGCTTTATCTGGTTCCTGGTCCACTCCTGGCGCAAGCGCCAGCCCCTGGTCAACCTGCGCACGCTCAAGGACTGGAACTTTGCCATCGGCTGTGCGCTGATCTTCGCCTTTGGTATCTCGATCTACTCCACGATCACCGTGCTGCCGCTCTTTTACCAGGAGCTGCTGGGGTACACGGCGTTTACCGCCGGGCTGGTGGTGGGTCCGCGTGGCCTGGGATCCATCGTAGGCATGCCTGTGATCGGCTGGCTGGGCAACAAGGTGGACCCGCGCTACCTGCTCACCTTTGGCTTCCTCCTCTTCGGCGCCACCTCGATGTACTTTGGCAACGTCACCCTGGGCATCGGCCCGATGACCATGTTCTGGCCTATCGTGATTACCGGTTTCGCGCTGAGCTTTGTCTTCGTGCCCATCACCACGCAGGCCTACGGCACCCTGCGCAATGAGCAGATCGGGAACGCGAGCGGCATCTTCAACCTGGTCCGCAACATCGGAGGCTCGATCGGCATCTCGGTCGCGCAGACGCTGCTCATCCGGCGCGCGGGCACGCACCAGAACTACCTGGCCAACAGCGTAACCCAGGCGAACTACTGGTTCGAGCAGCGAACGGCCCAGCTCACCGGCTTCCTGAGCCACCGGACCTCACCGGCCAACGCACAGGGTGCAAACACGGCGCAGCTCTACCAGCAGCTGAACCAGCAGGCTCAGCTCTGGGCATTTGTGGATGTCTTCCGCTGGACAGCCCTGCTGTGCTTCGTCTGCGTAGGGCTCGTCTGGCTTTTCAGAAAGGTCAAGCCGGGCAAGGCTCCGGCCGGGGCGCACTGAGCGACCCCGGCCAAAGCGGCAACGCGTGCTTACTGGTTGGTGACAATATTCCATCCGCCCGAGGGCGCGTTGACGGAGGTAACGCCGGCACCGCTTTTCGGAACCAGGCCGCCTGATGGCTCGTCTTGAGCGACGCACACGAATTCCCTCTGCAGAGCGATGGACCGAGCTTCCTGTCGCTTCTAGAGTTTCATATCTTCGCCACGGAAGAATCAAGGGGCTTACCGACGGTGCTCCGCGAAACCCGCGATTGAACGAGGTAAATGCTTTTATTCAGGGACTTCGGTCTCGAGAGACCAGCGGTGCGCCCGTTGTGGGCAAGTAAAACTGGGTTATTGCGTAATCCATTTGGGCGACGTTTACTAAATCTATTTGACAACTTTTACTAAATCTATTTATAAGGTTCCGCCGGGGCCTTCCTGCGATCGGCCGCCCCGCAAGTACAAAACAAAACAGCCGCGCCATGCATGAGGGTACGGCCACCCTGCTCATTCTAGGAGACCAGTATGATCCGCCACCACAATCTTAGCTTCGGCCGGAAAACCTGGCCGTGTGCGTTTTGCTCCGTGCGCACGGTCAAGTTGATCGCTGCATGTGTACTTGCCGCGGGCCTGCTCGCCCCCATCAGCCTCGTGGGCCAGGGAACGACAGCCTCGCTGGGCGGCACTGTCACAGATATGACGGGAGCTGTGGTCCCGGGTGCTCAGGTCGAGCTCAAAAACGAGGCCACCCATGTCACCCGCACATCCGTCAGCAACGGCTCCGGCGTTTTCTCCTTCTCAGCCCTGCCCGTCGGCGATTATGACATCCAGATTACGTCGCAGGGATTCTCTAACTTCCAGCAGAGGTCCATACACCTGGACCCGGGTGACCAGAAGACGGTGCGTGACATCCATCTTGCGGTAGGCTCTTCCAGTCAGACCGTCGAGGTCACCAGTGCGGCAGACCAGATCAACCTTGACTCCGGCGAGCAGAGCTCGCTCATCTCCGCCCAGGAGATTCAGCACCTCTCAGTCGAAGGGCGAGACGTCACCGAGCTGCTGAAGATACTGCCCGGCTTTGCGATCTCGAAGGGCGGCGCGGGCAGCTTCGACAACTCGCAGTATGATCCAGCGCAGGTGAACCCACCGGTGCGCTCGGGCAGTATGCTGCGAACGGAACTCCCGTTAACGGTCAGGCCCTGCTCTACGACGGCGTGGATATCACCGACCCCGGCGCCTTCGGCGGCGCCCTGCAGAACGTAAACTATGAACAGGTTGCCGAGGTGAAGGTGCAAACCTCCAGCTTCACGGCAGACACCGCACGCGGGCCGGTCGTCATCAATGCGGTAGGCAAGGCAGGGGGCGCCGACTATCACGGTTCCCTGTAC
>CAYQYM010000096.1:0-8066 GCA_964421715.1 uncultured Acidipila sp. | reverse complement strand
GCATGGGCGACAACATCTACCTGGGCGACCGCAACGGCGTGCGCACGCCGATGCAGTGGTCTGCGGACCGTAACGCCGGATTCTCCCGCGCTAACCCTGCGAAGCTCTACAGCCCGGTCATCATGGACCCCGTCTGGGGCTATGAGGCGATCAACGTCGAAGCGCAGCAGAGCGACCCTTCGTCGCTTTTAAGCTGGATGCGCAACATGATCTCGCTGCGCAAGCTCTTCCGCGTCTTCGGCCGCGGCAAGCTTACGTTCCTCAATCCGCCCAACCGCAAGGTGCTGGCCTATATTCGCGAGTACGATGGCGAGCGCGTGCTGTGTGTCGCTAACCTGTCTCGCTTCGCGCAGCCTGTTCAACTGGATCTGGCGCAGCTCGCGGGCATGATGCCTTACGAGATGCTGGGCTATGTAGAGTTTCCCCAGATCGGCCGTCAGCCTTATCCGCTCACGCTGGGGCCCTACGGCTTCCTGTGGCTTGAGCTGCAGCCGGGCAGGGAAGAGGCGCAGCCGGTCTCGGTGGAGACATCGATGCTGCTGGCCGACCAGGACACAAGCTGGATCCAGGTGCTTACCGGCGATGGCGCAGCGAAGCTGATGATGCAGGTGCTGCCGGGTTACCTGCCGCGGCAGCGCTGGTTTGGTTCCAAGTCTCGAACCATCGAAGGCGTGACCATTGTGGACTGGCTGACCTTCGAGCAGGAGCGCTCTGCGCTGGTCTGGATAAAGGTGAGCTACGCGCCAAACTCGTCTTCGACAAATTCGTCTTCGAGCTCGGAAGAGACTTACCTTGTGGCGCTGCGGATGGCGTTCGGCGAAGAGGCGCATGCCATCACGGAGAGTTCGCCTGCCGCCGTCCTCAGCACGGTGGAAGCGCGCGCCGGAGCGGGTATTCTCTTTGACGCGACATACAGCCCGGCCGCAATGCGGGCGCTGCTGGGCATCATCGAGAGCGGCGAGGAGCTGAAGTCGCGTAATGGCCTGGTCCACGGAGTCGCCAGCGTCTTAAAACCGGGACCGGGCGCACGCTCTGATCCGCGGCGCGGCTCTGCCGAGCAGAGCAACACCTCCATTCTTTTCGGACACAGCCTCATCCTCAAACTCTTCCGACGCCAGCAGAACGGACCGAATCCTGACACCGAGATCGGCCGCTATCTTACGGAGCACACCGGTTTCCGCCACATCGCTCCCTTTGCCGGCTCGATTGAGTACCGCTCCAGCAGCGGGGAACCAAGCACGCTCGCGATGCTGCAGGGCCTGGTAATGAACGAAGGCGATGGCTGGGAGTGGACGCTTGAAGAGCTGGACCGCTATTTCGAGAGCCGGTCAGGAGAAGACCTGAGAGAAGAGGTGCTGCGCGGCATCCAGGCACCTGCGTCAAACCCAGCCTATGCTGCCGCCCTGCACACGGCTCGCGAATCGGCAGGCATCTACCTGGAGGCCGCCTGTACGCTGGGCCGCCGCACGGCAGAGCTGCATGTGGCGCTGGCAAAGCCAACCGAGGACGCCGATTTCAAGCCCGAGCCGATGACCGCTGAAAACTCCGCAAGGCTGCGCGAATCCCTCATAGCGAACGCATCTGCGGCCTTTGAAGCCCTGAAGGCAAGCCTGCCGGCGCTGCCGGATCAGGCTATCGAGCCCGCAGGGCTGGTGCTGGGACGGCGTCGCCTGCTCCTGGACAGCATCCCCCGCCTGCTCTCCGGAGAGTTTGATTCGCTGCGCACGCGCATTCACGGCGACTACCACCTGGGCCAGGTGCTGCGCGTAAAGGGCGACTTCGTCATTCTGGACTTTGAGGGTGAGCCGGCGCGGCCGCTAGCTGAGCGGCGCGAGAAGCAGCCGCCGATGAAGGACGTGGCCGGGATGCTGCGTTCCTTCAGCTACGCCGCCTTCTCCGGGCTGAATCGCTACACGGGGCGCCGCCCGGACAGCGTGCAGCGCCTGGAGCCCTGGGCGCGCCTTTGGGAGCTGGCCGTCTGCTCTGAGTATCTGCAGGCATATCAGGCAGCCGCGGGCGCATCGCACGTTGTGCCGCCGCAGCAGGCGCAGTTTGACCGCCTGCTGCAGGTCTACCTGCTGGATAAAGCGCTCTACGAGCTGAAGTACGAGTTGAACAATCGGCCCGCGTGGGTGCACATCCCGCTGAACGGGATTTTGACGCTGCCGCTCTGAGGGCAGGAAAGAGGACAAGGTGAAGGTGGAACTCTCCGGTCAATCACGGGCGCGGCTGGAACAGGCGGGCGCGTTCGATGTGCTGATCGGCATCACGAGCGAGGTAAATGCGCTGGACCTGCGCGCGCGCATCCGCGCGCTGGCCGGGGGCGCCCTGGCAAACGGCCCGCGGCTGGCCGTAGCTTACCCGGGCGTGCCCGACCCGGAGCTGGACACGGACCTGCATTCTGACCCAAGCGAGCCCATGCCTTCCAGCCTGCGCTTTCTGCCGCTGGACCTGCCGCCGCAGGAGAGTAACGCAAGCCCATGGTGGGCGGTCTCCTCTGCGCAGCGGCTCATCGCCGCGGCATCCGGCATCCTTGGCGCGCGGGTAACGCTGATGCTGGCCGGCGATCTCTCGGCGCTAAGCCAGGGATCACTGCAATCGCTCGTGTTCCCGGTCGCGGAGAAACAATTTGACCTGGCCATGCCTGTCTACCACGTCACAAAATACGAGGGCCTGCTGAACAGCGCCATTCTCGCGCCGCTGGAGCGTGCTCTCTACGGGCGGCGCGTGCGCTTTCCGCTTGCGCCGGATTTCTCCTGCTCAACGCGCATGGCGGCACGCATCGCACGGAATATTGACGGCAACGGCACCGCCGAGTCGCAGATTCTGTGGCCGTCGGCTATCGCCGCGATGAGCGACCTGCAACTCTGCCAGGTGCATATGGATGCCCCGCACGCGCCGCCGGCGACCGCACTCGACCTGAGCGGCGTTCTGGCGCAGCTTGTAGGTTCGGCCTTCAGCCAGATGGAGAGCCACGCCGCGCAATGGCAGCGCGTGCGCGGTTCACAGCCCACGTCCGTTTGGGGCAGCCCGGCGGCCAACGCCAGTGCGGATGCGCAGCCGATCGACACGCGGCCAATGATCGAATCGTTTCAGCTGGCCGCGCGCAATCTGCAGGAGGTCTGGAGCCTGGTGCTGCCGCCGGTGGCGCTGCTGGAACTGAAGCGTCTTACCCGGCTCGGCGTCGAGCAGTTCCAGATGCCGGATGAGCTCTGGGCGCGCATCGTCTACGACTTTGCACTCGCGCATCGGCTGCGAACGATGAGCCGCGTGCACCTGCTGGGAGCGCTCACGCCCCTTTACCTGGGCTGGGTCGCCTCTTACGTACACAGCGTGGCCGGGCTGCCTGCCGCCGGCGTGGAGCAGCGGCTGGAGCGACTGGCAAAGACTTACGAAGAGCAGAAGCCTTACCTGGTCTCTCGATGGAGATGGCCTGACCGCTTCAATCCATGACAGGGTGAGTTACACGAGAGAGAGCACGAGAGTGCCGAAATCCGCTCAAGGGTCACCGCCGGCAAGGAGAAAAGATCATGTGGAACCAGATCGTAGATTCACTGCAACAGTCGATGGCGAGGGTGACGGATTGGATTGCGCGCCTGCTGCCGGGCCTGCTCGCCTTCGTGGTGGCGCTGATCGTGTTCATAGGGCTGGCTTGGCTGCTCGCAGCCGTGGTGCGGCGGGTGCTCACGGCAGTCCGCTTTGATGAGCGCGTCATGCGCGAGAGAGCTGGGATTGCGGAGTGGTCACCGCGCAGCGCGCCAGCCGTCGTAGTCACGCGCCTCGTCTTCTGGGCCACCGTCATCGTGGGCGTGCTGATCGGCGTGTCGGCTTTTGAAGCAGCCACGGCGCAGTACGGCATCTCGGCGTATATCTTCTCCTATGTGCCGCGGCTGGTGGGTGCCATACTGCTGCTCTTTGCGGGCAACATCGTTGCGCGGTTTCTTTCCCGCAGTGTGCTCATCAGCGCCGTGAACATGAACCTGCAGTATGCCCGTCTGCTGGGCGCGGGCGTCAAGTGGCTGGTGATGGTGCTGACGGCGGCCATGGTGCTGGACCACCTGGCCATCGGCCGTCAGATCGTGGACCTGGCCTTCGGCATACTTTTTGGGGGCATCGTGCTTGCGCTGTCGCTCGCGGTGGGGCTTGGCTCGCGCGACCTTGTCAGCCGTTCGCTGGAGAGGGAGGCCGCGCGTCCGGCCGACGCTCCAGCCGTAGAAGAGAGGCTGCAGCACTTTTAGCACTGTGCCTGTGCACGCTGCCTAAGCGCCGATATAACGCAGCAGCAGGCCTGCAAGCGTGCCTCCGGCGAGCGGCCCCAGGATAGGCACGAGCGCGTAGCCCCAGTCGCTCGCGCCCTTGCCGGCAATTGGAAGCACCGTGTACGCGACGCGCGGCCCGAAGTCCCGAGCTGGATTGATGGCGTACCCTGTAGTGCCGCCCAGGGACAATCCGATGCCCCACACCAGGCAGCTCACCAGATAGGGGGAGAGCCCGGCGGCAGCGCCGGTTGAGAGCACCAGCCGGGAACTCATAGCGCCGGCCACGAGCACAAGCACCGCCGTCGCCACCATCTCGCAGAAAAAGTTCCAGCCCAGGCTGCGAATCGCCGGCGTGGTGCAGAAGCACGCGCGCTTGGCATCTTTATCTTCGGTTAGGGCCCAGTGTGGCATGTAAAAGAGCCACACCAGCGCCGCGCCGGTGAAGGCACCGAGAAGCTGTGCGGCGACAAAGGCTGGCACCTGCGCAAAGCTGCCTCGCTGCACGGCAGAGGCGAGCGTGATGGCGGAGTTGAGGTGTGCGGAGGGGCTGCCGCACAGCAGGGATGTGAAGATTCCGCAGAGCACGGCAAAGGCCCAGCCGGTCGTGATGACGATCCAGCCGGCGCCCTCAGCCTTGGAGCGCCTGAGCAGCACGCCTGCCACAACGCCGTTGCCCAGCAGCATCATCACCAGGGTTCCCATAAACTCACCGAAGAAGGGAGAACGCATTTGTAATTCGCACCTCGCTGCGATTGATCTATCTGTGGCTGCGATTTGCCCCGAGTGATCTAGGTTTACACCATGTACTGCTCCGCGAGTTGGTGGAAGGACGCAAGCTGCGCCTGTTGCCACGCTTCGTCGCGGCCCAGCTCACCGGCCAGCAGCGCGGCTACGGCCGGCGCCATTGCGAGCGCGGCGCGCGTGTCAAGAAAGAGCGCGCGCGTGCGCCGCGCGAGCACATCCTCCACGGTGCGCGCCATCTCCATTCTCGCGGCCCACACCACCTCGGCGCCGATCTGCGGCAGCTTTGCACTAAGCGGCTGCGCGAGCCTCGGGTCTTCTGCAGCCAGCGCGGCAATAGCATCAGCGTCGCTGCCATAGACGCGCAGGGGAGCATCGAGCGGCACACCTTCGCGATGCCCGTGAATTTTGAGTCCGCGTGTGACGCAGGGTTCGTCCGGCAGGCGGCCCAGCGTGATCGCGTGGTCCACCGTGTCCTCCGCCATGTGGCGATAGGTGGTCCACTTGCCGCCGGTAATGGTCAACAGCCCCGAGTTGTCCACGTGAATGATGTGATCGCGTGAGAGCGCGGAGGTCTTTCCACCCGCTCCGTCTGCCTTGACCAGCGGTCGGATGCCTACGTAGACACTCAGCACGTCGCTTCGTTTCGGAGGCCGTGAGAGGTATTGCGCGGCGGTCTCCAGAATGAACTGAATCTCATCCTCAAAGGGCCTTGGCTCATAGCTGGGCGCGTCGATGGGCGTGTCGGTCGTGCCCACGACAGTGTGGCCGTGCCAGGGGATGGCGAACATCACGCGCCCATCGCTGGTATGCGGCACCATGATGGCCGTGTCTCCTTCGAGAAACGATCGTTCAAAGACGAGATGGATGCCCTGGCTGGGCGAGATCATCGGAGCTGCGCCAGGCTCGGCCATCCGGCGAATCTCATCGGTGAACATGCCCGTGGCATTCACCACCACGCGGGCCGCAATGGTGTGGGTGTGCCCCGTCTCTTCGTCTCTCGCCACCACGCCGTTGATGTAGCCATCGCTGTCCTTGGTGAGCGAGACGGCGGGCATGTAGTTCAGCAGCACAGCCCCGTGATCGGCCGCGGTCTGCGCCAGGTTGATCAGCAGACGCGCATCGTCGAACTGGCCGTCGTAGTAGACGACGCCGCCGCGCAGGCCCTCTGTCTGCAGCGTGGGCAGCCGCTCCAGCACCTGCTTCTGCGAGAGCAGGCGCGAGGTCCCAAAGCCGTATTTGCCGGCAAGCATGTCATAGAGCTTCAGGCCGATTCCGTAAAACGGCGCCTCCCACCAGGAATAGTTCGGCACGATGAAGGCGAGGTCGTGGACCAGGTGCGGTGCGTTCTGCCGCAGCAGGCCCCGTTCCTTGAGCGCCTCCATCACGAGGGAGATGTTGCCTTGTTCCAGGTAGCGCACGCCGCCGTGGATCAGCTTGGTGCTGCGGCTCGATGTCCCCTTGGCGAAGTCGTGGCCCTCCAGCAGCAGCACGGCAAAGCCGCGCGCGGCCGCGTCCACCGCAACACCCATGCCGGTCGCGCCGCCGCCTATCACGACGATGTCCCACGGCTCACTGCCTCGTTCCACCAGGCGCTGCAGCATGCTGTCGCGATTCATGTCAGGCTCCCTCGTTCCATTGCATTGAGCGTTGCACGGCATGATTCCAGCGCGTGCGCAGCCTGCCAGCCTGGTCCCGGTCCATCGCCGGAGTGAAGCGCGTGTCCTGCCTGCGGCTGGACCATATCTGCTGCGGGCTGCTCCAGAAGCCGGTGGCAAGCCCGGCCAGGTAAGCTGCGCCGAGCGCGGTCGTCTCCGTGACCGCGGGCCGCAGCACCGGCAGGCCGAGTATGTCCGCCTGGAACTGCATGAGTAAATTGTTGACGGCTGCGCCGCCATCGACGCGCAGCTCACGGAAGGCGGTGCCGGTTTCGGACTGCATCGCCTCGAGCACGTCCGCCACCTGGAAGGCGATGCTCTCCAGCGCGGCGCGGGCGATGTGCGCGGGCTCAGTGGAGCGGCGCAGGCCAAGCATAAGGCCGCTCGCGTGCGCATCCCAGTGTGGCGCGCCGAGCCCGACGAAGGCCGGCACAAAGACCACCCCTCCGGCGTCTTCCACAGAGGCGGCCAACTGCTCCACATCTGCCGAGGAGTGAATGAGCCGCAGGTTGTCCCGCAGCCATTGCACCACGGCACCCCCGATAAAGATGCTGCCCTCAAGCGCAAACTCAAGCCGCCGGTTCAGGCTGCAGGTGAGCGTCGTCAGCAGGCGATGCTTCGACTCGACGAACCTCGGTCCGATGTTCTGGAGCAGGAAGCAGCCCGTGCCGTAGGTGTTCTTCGCATAGCCCGGCTCGAGGCACAACTGGCCGAAGAGCGCGGCCTGCTGGTCTCCGGCAATGCCTGCGATTTTGATGGACCCGAGGCCGAGGGTCGTGGTCACCTCGCCCACGTCTTCGCTGGACCAGACCACCTCCGGCAGCAGGCCGGCGGGAATGTGGAAGAGCCGCAGCAGGTCTTCATCCCACTCGCCTTTGACGATGTTAAAGAGCATGGTGCGCGAGGCGTTGGTGTAGTCCGTCACGTGAAGGCGGCCGCTGGTCAGGTTCCAGATCAGCCAGCTATCCACCGTGCCAAAGGCGAGCCGGCCAGCCTCGGCCTGCTGCCGCGCCCCGGCCACGTTATCTAGGATCCAGGCAATCTTGGTGGCGGAGAAGTAAGGGTCAATCAGCAGCCCGGTCTTCGAGCGGATTTCCGCCTCGAGGCCCCGGTCGCGCAGGCGCTGGCATTCCTGAGCCGTGCGGCGGTCCTGCCATACGATCGCGTTGTAAACCGGACGTCCGGTATCGCGATCCCACACGAGGACGGTCTCGCGCTGGTTGGTGATGCCGGCTGCGGCAACGTCGCGCGGCCGCGCGCCAAGCTGTCCCAGGGCCTCCACCGCAGAGCTGAGCTGCGAAGTGAGGATGGCCATAGGATCGTGCTCCACCCAGCCAGCCTGTGGATAGAGCTGCGGAAACTCATGCTGCGCCTGTGCGGCAATGGAGCCGTCTTCGTCAAAGAGAAT
>CAYQYM010000095.1:0-8071 GCA_964421715.1 uncultured Acidipila sp. | reverse complement strand
TGTACGCTGTGTATAGTCGACCGCGGCTGTACCGCCGGCGGAGCGGATCTCGGGGCGTCGCGCCGCGCCGGTCTTGGCGTCGGCGGTCCGCTCGTCGGTAAGAACGATTTCGAGGCCCTTGTTCAGAAAGGCGAGTTCGCGGAGGCGCTGGGCCAGCGTGTCGTAGTTGTACTCGGTGACGGTGAAGATGCTCTTATACGGAAGAAAATGGACGCGAGTGCCGCGCTTCTTCGAGGTGCCTGTCTGCCGCAGTTTTGATACGGGAATGCCGCGGGCGTAATCCTGCTCGTAGGTGTGTCCGTCGCGCCAGATTTCGACGTTGATCTACTCACTGAGCGCGTTAACGCAGGAGACGCCGACGCCGTGGAGACCGCCGGAGACCTTGTAGGTGGAGGAGTCGAACTTGCCGCCCGCATGCAGCTTCGTAAGCACCACCTGGACCGCGGGCAGCCTCTCGCCATTGGGCAGCGCCATCTCGTCGACTGGGATGCCGCGGCCGTCGTCGGTAACGGTGATGGAGTTATCGACGTGGATGGTGACTTCGATGCGACGGGCGTGGCCGGCCAGTGCCTCGTCGACGGAGTTGTCCACGACCTCGTAGACGAGATGGTGCAGGCCCATCTCGCCGGTCGAGCCGATGTACATGGCCGGGCGCAGGCGGACGGCCTCGAGGCCCTCGAGCACCTTGATGTTGTCGCCCGTATAGGCGGCGGAGGCTTTGCTGCCGGATTGCTGAGGCGCCGGGGCTGCGGCTTCGGGGAGGGTTCCAGGGAGATCCAGCGGAAGGGTGGCAGTCGCAGCAAGCTCTTTGGTCGACATCGGACTCCAGCGGGCAGCGCAGAGGTGACTGCTTCGTTCAGCCTGCCGGCAAACCGGGGATGGCGGCAGAGCGGCGAAACAGAACGGTTTGCCCTTTGATTTCTACTGATTATAGCACGCAGCGGGCAGCAAAGGAGCGGCGAAGAACGCCAGCAGCAAAGGCGGAAAATGTATGCACGCAGTTGCGCGTAAAGCTACATTACCTCGGTAATTGAGGTATTGACTCATTTGCATTTTTGTTGCAAACAATAGACTTACAGCCAAAAAACACTATAGTCGCAATTGTCAGAACGCACCATACCACTTTTTAGCTACTTGAGAGGTTTACTCATAATGCAACTCATCGTCCGCGCATCCATTCTCGCTCTCGTTGCCATCGGCGCCGCCGCCTCCACCGTTACCTCCAGCGCCCGGACGAACACGGCCAAGGTCAGCCCCCAGGTGGTCTCCTCTGCCTTTCCTGCTCCCAGCTGTGATGCTGGCCCTGCTGTCTGCGGGACGCGCTGGTAGCAAGATTGCCGCATGCCTCCTCAGTAACAGGTACGGATTACTATAAATTTTAGATGTGTGTTGATTCCTGGGGTGCCTTAGCTATATCTTCGGATTGTCGATAGCGAGGCGCCCTGTGGATTTCTTCCCCATCCTTAACACCCTTGTATACCTCGAGCCGCTGCTCTGGTTTGTGGTGTATCTCTGCTTCCGCAGATCCAGCAACCGGTTAAGATTCAGATGGTTCGGGAACTTCGCGCTGATGCACTCCATCACTGCGCTAGTGATGAACGCCTTTTTGCGCGGGCATCACTTGTTTCCGCAGCAGACCCGCCTCCTGTCCGAGCTTTACGTCTACTGTTACTACATTTTCTACGTTGTTGGAGTCGTCCTTATCATCAAGGTGCTGATGGAGGCTTTCCAGTATGCGGTGACCCCGCTTCCCGGCATACAGCGCCTGGGCAAGCTGGTCTTCCGCTGGGTGGCGTTCGTCTCCTTCACGGTCGCGATTACCACATGGCTCACCGCGGTGCCGCACGGCTCGATTCTCAACGAGTTTACAACCCTTGGCTTCCAGATCATGCGCTGTGTCGGCGTGCTCGAGCTCTGCCTGCTCGCCTTCCTGGCGCTCACATTACAGACCCTCGGGCTGTCCCTGCGCAGCCGGGTCTTCGGGATCAGCATGGGGTTTGGCATGCTGGCGGTCTCGGAGATTGTGGCTGCAGCCATCATCAAGCCCGGCGATCCGATGGACAACGTCGGCAACTACGTCATGCAGTTTGCCATGACCGGAGTCCTGCTGCTCTGGTCGGCCTACTTTGTTCTGCCGGAGCCGCTGCGTAAGCCGGTGATGATGCCCGCAACGTCCCCCCTGCTTCGCTGGAACGAGATCGCCAAGGCGCTCGGCCACGGCACGCCTCATGTGGCCGTAGCCGAGTCGAACAGCTTCTTTTTGCAGGATGTCGAGAAGGTGGTGGACCGCGTGCTCAGCAGGAACTCGCTAACCGCGGTCAGATAGAGTAAGATTCTTCGATGTGCAAAGAGCCCGTCCTGACGGACGGGCTCTTTGCTTTTTGCCTGCGGCTTTGCCTCTGACTTGGCAATTCGCCCTGGCGCTCACAGAGCGCGTCTCGTGGTGATCGCTGTTGAACTAACCTCCAGTCGTACTCTGAGCTGGAAAACGGCCTTCTCGTCTTCCGGGACCTCCCGCTCTTATGACCCGGAAAACGAGGACAGCGTCGCGTTGGTTGGGGCCACATACCATCCTTTTCTGACACTATATGTGCTTCAGATACGAATAGAAGCTCGACATGAAATCGAGGGAATGTGGCAGAGCGATAGCGCACGAGGCAGAATCGATATTACGAGCCAGCTATTCTCCACAACGGCACGGCAGACAGACGAGTGGAGCGGACTCCAGACAGCATGATCGTAAGTGGCAAACATGGCCACAAGGCTGCAGAACCTACTTGCTCACCTGCCAGCCATCGTTGCTCAGCACCAGGGTAGCTTTATCTACCTGCTGGCCGGCGAGGTCTGCAGCCATGGTGGGGAAGGCGGTCTTAATCTCAGCGCTGTCTGCCCAGCCGGGCGCGCCGGTCACCTTGAAATGGTAGTCTACGCTGGCAACAGTCGCGCCCTGAGTGTCTCCGCTGGTGGTGTAGTTGTCTACCGAGGTGACGACGCGGTGACCGAAGCAGAAGTTGCCATAGCCAGGCTGCTGCTGGTCCGCGGTCCAGGCCTGGCGACCCTTGCCGGAGAGATCGTAGCCATTCACCTGCTTGGATCCGAAGATAAAGACCTTTTTCTGCTCGGCGGTGCGGGTCAGCAGGCCGGCATCGGTCAGCGCGTCAAGCGCGGTCGTCTGGCCGTCCTTGGATGGGTCGGCCTCCATGGGGAACCTGACCGGCGCCGACCACAGGCACTCCGGGTGCGCGCTGTAGTAGCTGTCAATGGCATTCTCGAAGTTGGCCTTGCTGGGATCCTTCCTGCTGGTGCAGCCGCCGGTCAGCAGCAGGAGTCCACAGAGAGAGGTGGTGAGAGTTCGCTTCAGAATCACGGGCTCTTGGATGCCTGCGCCATCTTATCTGCCGCCCGACGCGTCCAGTTCCGTCATCTTCGAACCCTGGTAGACCTGCTCGTTGGTGTCCGGTTCGCCGCCGACCTCACCTTTGTGCGCGTGCGGCAGGCGGCCCTTCACCTCCCTGGCAATTGAGGACTGCGGCTGGGTAATATGGGTGTCTCCGCCGGTGCCCTGCTGGCGGAGCGCTCGTTCGCGGTTCTCCGCGGCGTGCTGGATGGCGTTGTCCGTGGTCTCACCTTCGTGCCATGTGCGTTCGGAGGCGTCCTGCTCTGCCATGGTGCTTCCTCCTTGCTGCTGAAAGTTGGGAAAGCGCAAAGCGCACTCCCGTTGCCCGTGCTGGCTTAGTCTCCCGATTGCATCATTGCCGCCCGTGACGGCGGCTCATAGACTAGGAACTATGCATGTGCACGGGGAACTTACCGGAAAGATGCAGCGCGTGCTGCGCCTATCGCTGGGCGTGACGCTCGGTTATGTGCTGCTGACGCTGCTGGCAGGCCTGCGTGCGCATTCGCTGGCGCTGATCTCCGAGGCAGGCCACAATGCCTCGGACGCGCTGGCGCTGCTGCTCTCCTTTGTGGCCGTTCACTTCCAGGCGAGGCCGGCAACGGAGCGCAAGACGTTTGGATACCAGCGCGCGGGCGTGCTGGCTGCCTTCCTCAATGCGCTTACGCTGATCGTGATTGCGTTATGGATAGGCTACGAGGCTGTTGAGCGGCTGAGCCAGCCGGCGGCCGTGCAGCCGAAGACGATGATGCTGGTGGCAGCGGCGGGCGTGCTGATGAATGGAGTCATCGCCGCGTTGTTATGGCGCGTGGCTGGCGATGTGAACATGCGCTCGGCCTTTGTTCACATGCTGGGCGATACGCTCTCCACCGCGGCCGTGATCCTTGGCGGCCTTGCCATCGCGCTGACAGGCCGCAGCTGGATCGATCCGGTGCTCTCGCTGGGCATCGCCGCACTGATCCTCTGGTCATCCTGGAGCATCGTGCGGGAGACGCTGAATATTCTGCTCGAAGGCACGCCGCGCGGGCTGAGCCTTGCGGACATTCGCGCTGCGCTGGTAGAGATCGAGGGCGTGGAGGACGTGCACGATCTGCACGTGTGGAGTCTTGGCTCGCAGACGCACGCGCTGGCGACTCACGTCACCATCGCGGACATTCCGCCCTCAGAGAGCGGACGCATTCTGGGTGAGATCAGGGAACGGCTGCAAGCCCGGTTCTACATTCACCACACCACAATTCAGTTCGAGCATATTGAGTGCGAAACATTACATGGCTGCTGCATGCCGGTGGCCGCCGGGGCCGCGCATGTTCATGCCCACGGCCACCCTCACCAGCATTAAGCTCTGCACCCGGGCGGGCTGCCCAGAGCCTCAGGCCTGGAGCGCCTCTTCTTCGAGCTCTTCGTCCAGGCCATAGCGGCGCAGCAGGTTCGGCAAATTCTGAGAGAAAGCCGAGCGCGGCATCACCGTGTCGCAGCCAGCCTCAGTTGCCTTCATCTTCAGATCGCCCTGCAGGTGCGAGAGGAAGCCAATAATGGACGTTCCCCGCTTGAGCTTGGCTTTGAGCCTGGGAATGAGCGTGAGAGGCTTCGCATTTGCGTTGTTCAGGTCGAAGACGATCAGGGACGGGCGCTCCTGCTCGGCCGCCTCGGTCAACCTGGCAACGATCTCCTTGTCTGCTTTGACGAAGGCCACCTTCACGCCGGTCTTGCGCGCGGTCTCCTGGATCTTGGCAAGGAAGAAAAGGTCCTCGATGAAGCAGTAGATGCGCGTGGGCGCGTCTTCACGGATGGGTATGCTGGGAGCAGCGTAGCCGGAGTCGGGCTGCATCGACGAAGTGTAGTTGCCGTTCCCGTTGCCATTGCTGCCGCGGTACTCGATGGTAGACGGCGGTCCATCGGCGATGTTGCCGTTGGCCGCGCGATAGCTGTGGTCCATGGGGCCGACGAAGGAGGGTGCCTGGCGGCGCTGCTTGTTCTTGCGCCGCTGCTGGCCGCCGCCCTGCCCGTTACCATTGCCGCTGCCGTTCTTCTGCTGCATGAAGCGGTTCTGGCTGGAGCGCGCCTTCTGACCCTGTTGATGCTGGTGCTGGCGCCGCGGGGGATTTTGCCCAGACTGGCCTTGCGCAGTCTGGGCGGGAACGGCAGGCTGAGCGCCCTCTGCGGGCACGCCCTGCTGGGCAGTGGGCTGGCCCGCGGGGCCCTTGCCTTTACGGCGGCGGCGACGGCGGCGATGTGACTGGCCTGGATTCTGCGCGGCGTTCTGGCCGGGGTTGGCGTTGGGTGCCGCGTCGGATGCACCTGCGGTGAAGGACTCACTCGCAGGCTGGTTCTGTTCTGTTGTCATTGCGTGCACTTCCTGGTGCATATGTGGTGCGATTTGGCTACTGTTCTGCCCGGGGACGCACCGGCACCCTGACACTTTCTATGAATTCGGGTCTGCGTAGAAAGCGGGCATATCAAGACGTATTTACCGCATGAGCGGATGGTCGCTTGCGCTGAGCGAGAACGGATTGGTGTGGGACGCAATTCCAATGAGGTGCAACGTTCTTCTGTTCAACTCGGGCAATTCCACAAGATTTCAGCCGGACGTCGATCCCCTGAGGCGGCATCAATCCTGGCTACAGCCACCCGGCGGAACGCAGGCAAACCTGAAATAGCAAGAGATAACACGGCGAGCCGGCTCAAAACCCAGGCCAGCATCAGCCGCTTCATTAGGCCAAATTGATAGTACGCCCAAAGCGCATGGCTGACAAGGTATGAGATGCGAGCCCGCAGGAAAAGTATCGATCCGCTCTCCGGCGATGTCAAAGGAAAGTCTTCGAATCTGAGAGCAACTGACATGGTGGAAGAGGCTGCCGGCGATGGCAGTCTCTTCCACCATGATGGCCAGTCACTGGCCTCCCTGAAAAAAGAACCGGCGGTCAACCGGCTCATCTGGTTCTGGCGATGGGCCGCACCCCGTGAGATGCGGCTCTCTTCGCCGGAACGAAGCCGCTTCACAGTCTGTGCCGCGAAGCTTACGTCTCTGGCAATACTGTGGGTAAGCAATCTTTATGCCGCAAATTGGGTTTATCTATATCAATCACTTAGGCGGTCTTAAGGCGGCGTAGGCCTAAAAATCTGGATTTGAGGGCAGCGCCTTCTTCGTAAAACCATAGATTAGCGCTGGCAGCGAGGGCAGAAATGGGTACCCCGTCCGGCCGTGATGATTCTTCGGATACTGATGCCACAGACCCGGCAGGGCTCTCCGCCCCGGCGATATACCCGATGCTCAAGCTGGAAGAAGCCACGCACGCCATCGGCGTCCACGTAGTCGGAGACGGAAGAGCCGCCCAGCCTGATAGCGGCCCGCAGCACCTCGCTGAGCGCAGTGTGCAGGCGCCGCAACCGCTCCTGCGACAGCCGGCTGGCTTGGCGCGTGGGCCGGATGCCGGCCCGGAAGAGAGCCTCGTCGGCATAGATGTTGCCCACGCCGTGCAGCAGGCTCTGGTTCAGCAGCGCCGCCTTGATCGGAGTCCTGCGGTTGCGAAAAAGAGCGACGAACTCTGCGGCAGAGATCGTCAGAGGCTCCTGGCCGGGACCAGTGAAGCTCTCACCTGTCAGCCTGAGCGCCAGCCGCCCAAAGCGCCGGGCATCGACGAAGCGAAGCTCGCGACCGTCAGCGAGGCGCAGAATCGCGTGCGTGTGCGGTGGTACGGGGACGTCCGCGGCAGACACGAGTAAGCGGCCGGTCATGCCCAGGTGGACGATCCACTCGACGGGAGGTCTGTCGCGCGGAGCCACCTCGGCGCCTCCTTCGGGTGGACGCGCTATATCCACAACGATGTGCTTGCCGACGCGGCGAACCCGCGCGATGGTGCCGCCATTGAGCGCCTCCGCCATGGCGGCCGGAGGCGTCTTGAACGGCTCGGGCTTTGCGCTGAACCAGGTATCCACGACCTGCTGCCCTGCTACGCGGGCGTGGACACCGCTCGCGACTGTCTCCACCTCAGGTAACTCCGGCATACCATACGATTTTCGCAGAGTGCAGGCTGGACGGTACGCCCGTCGCCGGCAACCGGACCTGTCGCCGTTCACTGGCCACATTGCCCGCCTGCCGCCGGTTCTCTCCGTTCAGCCGCAACGCTTTGCGGCCCCTGGCGCCCGTTTAGTACCATCTCTGAGGGCAGCCTGAGGCGGCCCTCACTGCCCAGCAATCTGTCGCGGATCCCCTTCCAGAGAGAGCGACACCGCGAGCACGGCAGTCAACCTGATGGATGGAGGACGTCTATTGTCCGCACGCGAAAAGTTTCTCTTCACCTCGGAGTCGGTGACGGAAGGTCACCCCGATAAGATCGCCGACCAGATCTCGGACGCAATTCTCGATGCCTGCATCGAGCAGGATCCTTATAGCCGCGTCGCCTGCGAGACGTTGACGGCCACTGGCCTGGTCGTGATCGCCGGCGAGATCACCACCCGCGCCTATGTCGATTTCCAGTCGCTGGTGCGGGGGGTCGTGGCCGCGATCGGCTATGACAACGCGCTTTACGGCTTAGATTCGAACACCTGCGCCGTCATCTCGACGAACAACAAGCAGTCCGGTCAAATCGCAACGGGCGTAGATCCAGGCGGCGCTGGCCACCAGGCCACTAGCGTTGATTCTCGCCCCAAGGACACTGAAGAGCTCATACCGCCCCA
>CAYQYM010000094.1:0-8157 GCA_964421715.1 uncultured Acidipila sp. | reverse complement strand
CCTCCCCAACATATCGCTATCTGCGTCGGCGTGTCAAGCTGAAGGCCTCACTATTCTTGAGGCCGCATTCAGCCATTGATCGTTGATCGTTGATCGCTGCTTAACCTGCCCTTGATCGCCGGCTGAGATGCCGGCAGGACAGGCGCTTGGATCGGGGGCGCATGGCGCAATGTCAAAAAATCTGTCACGGCGCAAACGCCATGGCGAGCCTGAGCTCTTCTATTGCAATGATTTATTCGCGCTGGAAGGAAAAACCTTCTGGGGCCAGAGGCCCGTCGAGCTGCTTTGGCCTTTACTCTTCCCTGTCTGCAATTGGACAGACAGGGGCAGACTCTAAGGCTGCATGGCCGTTGCTGTCTCACTGCTAAAAACTATCTCTAAATACGATACCAGCTTCGCCCTGTGCCTTGCAACTCGCAGCTCTCTGGCTCGCGACTGCTTAAGCTTTCAGCGATGAGACCGGCCTGCTTACATCGGTCTCGCTGCTTTCAACTTGTCCGACTGTAGCATCGCTGCTGGTCATTTGCAAACTTTGACCTTATAGCTCATTCCAGGCCACTGGTCGTCAACTGCCCCTGCTGTGTAGTAACAAGACCGATAGTACGTTGAGTACGGCGATGCTGCAACTGTTGAAAACCTGGGAAGCCTGTTGAAAACCGCGTGCCTCACGCGGCCATGGCTACTGCAGGCGGAAGGTGCGCAGCATCTGCTCGAATGTGGGCCGCAAAACTTGGAAATCCTTGGCGGGAGCCACGAACACGATGTAGCTCAGGGAGTTATCCGGACGCCGTAGAGCCACAAGCCAGTCATGCTCCGCGCCGCCGACCGGTGAAGACGGGCTCTCCAGCTCAACACTCTTCCCCGAAACTTGATTCACCAGCACGTTCTCTGTGCCGGACACTGGCTTTAGCCCTTGGTTCTGCTCGGTCAGGCTGCTGATCAACTGGTAGGTCGCCGCACCCAGGTCTGAACCTGTCGGGGGTACAAAGCTGTCAATGACTGCACCATAGGCGAGCCCGCCATTCACACTCCCACCCACGGGCTCAATTGTGGCGCCACTCCCCTGCCCTTGCTGCACCTGCCAGTTTGAGGGGTATGAAATCGAAAACCCCGTGCCGTTCAAGCTCTGGTAGCTGCTGGACGGCTTGAAGTCGATCTGGCCTGCGGGACCGGCCGGGGTGGGCGCTGTCTTACGCCAGACGCCGGAGGCTATCTCCTTTGCCGAGTAACCCTTGATGGCATCGGCCTCCTTTTTCATACTTCTGAACGCGTTGCTCATTTTGACGTAGTCGGTCCGCGGCGGCAGCGATGCGATCTCCTGGTTCACATACTCGGTCCGATTGCCAGGGTTGGGGTGGTCGCTCAGAATCTGCGCCCCACCGCTTCCATACTTGGCCTGGATCGTCTCAAAAAACTGCGGCAGGCCGCGCGGATCATATCCGGCGTCATAGAGAATGTCCGTCCCCATCAAGTCCGACTGCTTTTCGTCCTCGCGCGACATACGCAGAAAGGAGAGTCCGGCCAGGGCACCGACTCCCTGCTGTGCGATAACTCCTGCAGCGCCCGGCGCGAGCACGCCGGCGCCCAGTTGCGCCAGCCCCCACCAGAGAGATTGGCCGCGCTGCTTCGTCTCATTGCAGGTAGCATGGCGCATCACGACGTGGGAGATCTCGTGTGCCATCACCCCGGCAAGCTGCGCCTCGGTGTTCGCTGCCTGGAGGGTGCCCAGGTTTACAAAGATGGGACCTCCTGGCAGCGCGAATGCGTTGATGTCCGACGACTGCACGACGTGGAACTCGAACGGCCACTTGCGGCCTGGAGCATAGCTGGCCAGCTTCAGCCCGAGCTTTTGCACGTACTGGCTCACCGGGCTCGAATCGGGCAGCACAGGCATTGTCTTGTACACCTGCGCCTTGGCTTTGGCACCTTCCGCTGTCTCCTGGTCGATGGAGAAGCTGTTTTTGCAGGGTGAGGGCTGCTGGAATCGGGCCCAGCCCGGAAGGCTGCTCATCCACAGCAGCGAGAGGAGCGCCGCTGCTCTTAACCGTGTCTTCATTCTTGCTCAACCCTTACTGCCGGGCGATGACGCCCAGATCCGTCAAACCGTTAACAAAGAACTGCATCGCCAATGCAACCAGCAACAGGCCCATGATGCGAACCAGTATGCGGATGCCGGTCTCGCCCAGCATGCGGCGCAGGCGGTCCGCGCCGTTCAGCACGGCGTAGCTGGCCGTAGCCGTAATGGCAATCGAGCTCAGGATCGCCACCATCTGCCAGCCCGAGGGCGCCTGCCCAACCAGCACCATCACACTTGAGATAGCCCCGGGCCCGGCGAGCATCGGTATACCCAGAGGTACGATGCCCGCATCCTCCTTTGCCGCAGCCTCGACGGTTTCATCGGATGACTCCTGCGTAGGCGAGCGCTTCGCCTCCAGCATGTCGATTCCGATCAGCAGCAGGATAAGCCCGCCGGCCACCTCAAAGGCCGGCAGCGTGATACCGAACATCCTGAAGATCAGCCGCCCTGCCAGTGCAAACGAGGCAAGCACAATGAAGCAGGTAAGCGAGGCCTTTCGCGCCATGCCACGTCGCCTCCGGGCATCGGCTCCCGACGTAATGGCGATAAAGGAGGGAATGGCGGCGAACGGGTCAACAAGAAAGAAGATTGAACTCAGCGCGAGCAGGGAAAAGCGCACATAAGTTGAGTGATTAAACTCATGCAGCGCCTGGCTGGCCGGACCGTACATATGCATTGAACTTAACCCAACCATGCCTTGGCGGGCGACCCTTTTTCTCTCCACCGGCAAGGTGCGAAGTTCGTAGCGCAGAGGCGTGGCAATTTTTCAGGCTTGAAAATGGTTGCCTGCGTTCAACACTGCAAATTACGAAGATTCAAACACTTACCAAGACTACCGTTTGGCACAGCCGGTGCATACCTGCCACAATGCGGAGCGCAATGACGCCTGCCTGGCCTCACGCACCGCATAGAAAGTGAGGCTCCAATGAGAGAAGACATATCTGAGGAGGTGCACCGTACGATCCTGCTGGCCAGTGACCATCCTCAGCAGAGGAATCCCATCGGCCGGGTACTGGCCAGTGCAGGATACGTGGTAGAGTCGGCCGGAAGCTTCACTCAGGCGATCCAGACCTGGCGGCCCAGTCGTTTCGGTTATGTCCTGCTTGAGGTCTCGAGCATTCACGCAGTCAATCGCGCGGTCGAGGCCGCCCTGGCCATCAAGCGCAGGGACCCGCGCCAGTTCGTTGCCTATCTCGCGGACCCTGTTCTGCACGCCAGCGGCCTGATCGCCGACGCGATCTTCCCGCGCAATCCTGACCGGCTGCTTAGCCTGCTGCGCGGGCTCGCTTCTGCGCCGCTCAGCCCGGGCGTTTAGGCTCCTGCCTGCGTTGCAGGTTCCCACTGACCAGACGGTGCGTGGCAGCTATAATCGAGGGTCTGCCCGACTAAATCTTAAGGAGCTTAACGCAACATCATGCCTATCCAACCCACCAGCAAAATCTGGCACAACGGCAACCTCATCCCGTGGGAGAAGGCCCAGATTCACGTGATGAGCCATGTCGTTCACTACGGCTCTTCGATTTTTGAGGGCATCCGCTGCTACGGCCAGCCGCAGGGCGCGGCCATCTTCCGGCTCCCGGAGCACATGCAGCGGCTGATCGACTCGGGCAAGATCTACCGCATGTCGCTGCCTTATTCGCTGGATCAACTCTGCTCTGCGACTGTCGACGTGGTAGAGGCGAATGCCGTCGCCCCTTGCTACATCCGGCCGGTGGTCATCCGCGGATATGGAGAGATTGGCGTCAACCCGAAGAACTCGCCTATCGAGGTCTATATTGCGAACTATCCATGGGGCAAGTACGTCGCTGGAGACGAGGGTGCGGATGTGTGCATCTCGAGCTGGAACCGCCTGGCCCCGAACACCATACCTGCGTTGGCCAAGGCCGGCGCCAACTACATGAACTCGCAGCTCATCCGCATGGAAGCCGACGTTAACGGTTACGCCGAGGGCATCGGCCTTGACGTGAACGGCTACCTCTCGGAAGGCTCGGGCGAAAATCTCTTCCTGGTGCGCAACGGCGTGCTCTACACGCCACCGCTCGCCAACTCGGCTTTGGCCGGCATCACCCGTGATTCCATCCTGACGCTGGCCCGGCACATGGGCATCCCGGTCGTGGAGCAGTCTTTGCCGCGCGAGTTGCTCTACATCGCCGATGAGGTCTTCTTTACCGGCACCGCCGCCGAGGTCACGCCCATCCGCTCTGTCGACCGCATTCCCGTGGGCGAGGGTAAGACCGGCCCCATCACCCGCCAGATTGCCGACGAGTTCTTCGGTATCGCCAACGGCCTGCGTCCCGACCGCTTCGGCTGGCTCACGCCGGTCAAGGTGAATGCCGAGCAGCCCGTCGGCGCCTGAAAGCGGAACCCCCGCCGGTCAGTGGCCGACGGGGGTTCTGTTGAGCTGGGCGTTTCCTGGCCTTTGGCCTATCCCAGGGCCATCTCGATCAGCGTACGCTGCTCCATCTCATGCGCCTTTGCTGAACCGGTGGCCGGGCTGGCTGCCGCCGAACGCTTGATGCTCAATACCTGCCGGTCACGCGCCATCCGCCGCAGACGCGGCATCACGAAGGAGAGGGCACCCATGTTCTCCGGCTCCTCCTGCACCCACACAATCTCATGCGCCGCCGGGTGCGCATCGAGTGCCGCCCGCAGCTCCGCCTCGGGCCAGGGATAGAGCTGGTCCAGGAAAACAATGCCGGTGGTGGTGTTCTTCCGCTTGTTCCTCTCTACGCGCAACTCGTGGCCAATTTTGCCGGTGCAGAGCAGCAGCCGCTCTGCATTCCGTATCTCCGTCTCCTGCACGACGTTCAGAAAGTGCGGCTTGCTCAGGTCCGCCAGCGGCGACACTGCGTCCGGATGGCGCAGCATGCTCTTTGGCGTAAACACGACCAGGGGCTTGCGCCAGCGCCGCAGCGCCTGGCGCCGCAGCAGGTGGAAGTACTGCGCAGCCGTCGAGGGCTGGCAGATTTGCATGTTGTCATGCGCGGCCAGTTGCAGGTAGCGCTCCACGCGCGCGCTCGAGTGCTCAGGCCCCTGGCCCTCATAGCCATGCGGCAGCAGCAGCACCACGCCGCTCAGCAGCCCCCATTTGTCTTCGCCCGAGGTGATGAACTGGTCGATGATGATCTGTGCCCCGTTCGCGAAATCGCCGAACTGCGCCTCCCACATCACCAGCGCCTCCGGGTAGTCGCGGCTGTAACCGTACTCGTAGCCGAGCACGCCGGCCTCGCTCAGCAGCGAGTTGTAAACCTCAAACTGCGCCTGGCCCGGAGCCAGGTGATTGATCGGCATCCAGCCGTGCTCGTCTTCGATGTCGATCAGCACACTGTGCCGCTGGTTAAATGTGCCGCGCTGGCTGTCCTGCCCGCTCAGGCGCACAGGCGTACCCGCCAACAGCAGCGAGCCGATCGCGACCGCCTCGGCCATACCGTAGTCAAACGGCCTATCGCCGCGGCCCATCTCCGCCCGCTGCTCCAGCAGCTTCTTAATCTTCGGGTGGATGTGAAAGCTTTTTGGGTAGCTCGCCAGCCCGTCTGAAATTCGGCCAATCTCTTCGGCGCTCAGCCCGGTCTTCACCTCGTACTCCGGCCTGTGCGGGCCTCCCCGGTAGGCTGACCAGTAATCCGGTAGCTGTGCCAGCACCGGCATCTTCTGCATCTTCTGCGCCTGCTTCTGCTGCTCGGCAAGCTCTGCCTGCAACTGCTTCGCGCGCGGCTCGGCGTCTTTTCCAATCTGCCGGGCAAATATCTGGTAGAGCGGCGGATGATCTTTGATGCGCGCATACCGCAGAGGCTGCGTTATCGTCGGGTCGTCCACCTCGCTGTGACCGTGACGGCGATAACCGACCAGGTCGATCACCACGTCGGAGTGGAAGCGGTAGCGGTACTCGACCGCGAGGCGGGCCACGCGCAGCACCGCCGGCACATCCTCCGCGTTCACATGGAAAATGGGAATCGGCAACCGCTTGGCCAGGTCGCTCGAGTAGCGGGACGAGTTTGACTCTTCCGGCTCCGCCGTAAACCCGATCAGATTATTCACGATGATGTGCAGGCTGCCGCCGACGCTGTAACCCTCGATCCCAGAGAGGTTCAGCGTCTCTGCCCAGATGCCCTGCCCCGCAAACGCAGCATCACCATGGATTACGATAGGCAGCACGCGGTCGATGCCATCGGCGCCATACCGGGTCTGCTTTGCGCGCGCCCTGCCCATTACCACCGGGTCCACGGCCTCCAGATGGCTCGGATTCGACACGAGGTGGAGGGCCACTTTGCCGCCGTTGCGCACCTCGTAGTCGCCCGTGGCGCCTACGTGATACTTCACGTCGCCGCCGCCCAGGATGCTGCGCGGGTCTACATCTTCGAACTTTGAAAAGATGTCCGCAGCCGACTTGCCGAACGTGTTCACCATCACATTCAGCCGGCCCCGGTGACTCATGCCCATGATGGCCTTCAGCGCACCCAGCTCCGCCGCGCGATGCAGCGTCTCGTCAAGATAAGGTATCAGCGCCGTGACGCCCTCAAGGGAAAAGCGCTTCGTCCCCAGGTACCGCGACTGGATCACCTGCTCAAACACGTCGGCGCGCACCAGCAGCTCGAGCGCGCGCTCCTGGTCGATCTCCGGCGCAGCTTGCTCCATGCGCCCGGCTATCCACTGCCGGCGTTCACGGTCTGCAATGTGCATGAATTCAACGCCAATGGAGCCGCAATATGCGGCACGCGCTGCCTCGTTTTCCGGCTCAGTCTCCGGCAGTGCA
Organism: uncultured Acidipila sp.; assembly: GCA_964421715.1. GTDB lineage: Bacteria > Acidobacteriota > Terriglobia > Terriglobales > Acidobacteriaceae > CAYQYM01. The sequence goes on along the minus strand of CAYQYM010000094.1, from coordinate 1,327 downwards.
AGCGGGGAGAGATACTGCTTCAGCGGATCGAGCTGCGCCTGGAGATAGCCCCAGCGCCGGTACTCCTCAAGTGCCGCGGAGCCTTGTGAAGATCGCCCGTCGGTGTTGACCTCCGTGTTGGTCCTGCCATTTTTTCCCGCCGCCGCTGCGCTCACCGCACTCGTCTTTGCGCTCATACACCACATTTTCCAGAGTCAATGCGCGAAATTTCACACTCGCGCCATGCGACTCTATTCTACGCGCCCAGGCGCGGGCGCGCTCCCCGTAAGTTAAATGTCTGGTTCCAGCGAAGATAGCGGTGCCTTCTGCCTCGGAGGACTTAGCTTGCAGAGCTGTCCCGGCAACAGCAACCGCCACTCGCCAGGCGTACCTCTTCCCCCTTCGTGCTCGCATCCAAACATGCACTGAAACTTCCTGCGTTACGTTGTTCCACCTTTACCCCGGAAAAGAATGAGCACCTCAGAGTACATCCCCTTACCGCAACAGGACAGCCAGAAGTCCCATATACCGGCGCTCGAGGTTGAGCGCACCGGCTCCTATGGCCGCCAGTTTGAACGCATCTTCACGCTTATGGAGATTGGCGGGGATGCGCTGACGCTCATCTTCCGCATGCTCCTCTCCTTGAAGCTCTACTACCTGAGCGGCCCTAACTACTCCGGTCTGAGCTCCATCCGCGCGGCGGTGCCCTGGGCCAGCCTCTTTGCGCTGGTGGGCCTGCTCATGCTGGACCGCGCCGGCGCCTACAGGCTTGGCAACAGCCTGCTGCGTATCCGCGAGACCGAGCACGCCCTGCGCGCCTCTGTTTACAGCTTCCTCGTCGCTCTGCCGGCCTCCCTGCTCACCGGTCACCTCGTGCCGCGGCGCTTCATCCTCATCGCCATCGTCGTGGTGCCGGTGCTGCTCACTATTGAAAAGCAGCTAGGCTACTCCATCCTGAACCGCCTGCACACCAAGGGCTACGGCCGCCAGCGCGTACTCATCTACGGCGCGGGCCTGGTCGGCAAGGAAATCTTCTCCACCCTGCTCCGCTCGCCCAAGCTGGGCCTGCTGCCCGTCGCCATGGTGGAAGAGACACCCACCGCGATCAGCAGCAACCGCATGTACGCCAGCGGCTACCGCCACCAGCACCACATCGAGGTGCTTCCCGGCCCCATCAGCGCAGACCAGATTCGCGCCTGGGACGCCGAGATGGTCATCGTCGCACAGTCCTATGCGCGTACTGCAAACATCCATCACGTGCTTGAAGAGGCTGCGGCGGCGAACGCAAGCGTCGCCTTTGCGCCGGAGCGCTATGCGCGCGATCTGCGTTCGCTCGATTATGTAGACC
>CAYQYM010000093.1:0-8207 GCA_964421715.1 uncultured Acidipila sp. | reverse complement strand
CCGAGCGGCTCAAGCAGATTCTGCGCGGCGACTCTCACGCGGTAGTTCAATTCCTCGACGGCTTCCTTTCGCCCTACCAGTCACGATGGCAGCTGGATTATACAAGCTTTCGCCCGCAGGAGGAGCAGGGCCGCGACCTGCCACTGCGCCGCCGCAACGACCTGCTGCACACGGACGCCTTTCCCACGCGGCCCACGTATGGTGCGCGCATACTGCGCTTCTTCAACAACATTCACCCCAGCCGCACGCGCGACTGGGTCGTGAGCGATGCGTTTGAAGATCTGGTTCCACGGTTTGCGCCGGCCGAGATTTGCCCGGAGCCCGACAGCAGCCTTGCGCGCGGGCTCAAGTCAGCCGCGCAGGGCCTCGGCCTGGGCAGGCTGGTGCCTTCGCTCAAGCGCAGTCCTTATGACGATTTCATGATGCGCTTTCACAATTTTCTGAAAGAGAACGGGCGTTACCAGGCAGAGACGCCGCGTTACGAATACAGTTTTCCGCCGGGCTCAAGCTGGATGGTTTACACAGAAACCGTGCCTCACGCGGTGCTGGCCGGCCAGTATGCACTTGAGCAGACGCTCCTGGTCGCGCCTGAGGCCATGGTCTCCCCGGAGCGCTCGCCGCTCAAGGTGCTGGAGCGCATCGCGGGTGCGCCGCTGGTCTAGCTTCCTGCTTAGCTCTCCTCGCGTACGATGGGCTTGCCCTTGTCATTCCACGCCAGCCGCGCCATGGGCCGGTGATGGTCATGCGTGAAGAGGACAAGCCAGTCTTCTTCAATGGCGCGCCTGAGAAACCGCTTGCGCTGCGCAATGCACGTCAGCGGATCGAGGTCATAGCCCATCACCCACGTCACGTCCAGGTGAGCGCTGGTCGGCACCAGGTCTGAGATATAGCAGGCGCGCCGGCCGCCGGAGTCGATGTTGACGGCAAGCAAGTGCGAGGTGTGTCCCGGATAGCACTCAACGCTGATGCCAGGCACAATCTCCTCGACCTGCTCCGGCCCGACGTCGAGCAGCGTCATCTGCCCGCTCTCCACCAGTGGGTCGTAATTCGCGCTGATGTAGCTGACCGCGTCGCGCTCCAGTTGCAGGTGGCCGTGCTCCACCTCGCCGCGATGCGCGTAGTAGCGGGCGTTGGGGAAGGTGGGCACCACTTTGCTATCAGCCTGAAGCGTCGTATTCCATCCACAGTGGTCGAAATGCAGGTGCGTGTTGATCACTACGTCGACGGACTCCGGGGCGATGCCCGCTGCGGCAAAGGCGCGCGGCAGCATTTCCTTTGCATCAAAAATGGCGCGCATCTTGGGGCTGAACTTGTTGCCCAGCCCGGTCTCGATCACCACGGTGTGCGCGTCCGTCTTCACGACAACGCTGTTGGTGCCCAGCAGGATGCGGTTCTGCTCGTCCGCCGGCGCGCGCCGCTCCCACATCGGTTTCGGTACTACGCCGAACATCGCGCCGCCGTCCAGGTAGTAGCTGCCATCGGTCAGGACGGTAAGGTCAAACTCGCCCAGCCGCGCGCGCGCGCGTACCAGTTCCGCGTCGTCCGGCCTCGCCGCCGGATGAAGGCTCATCGTGCCGCTCCCTGCGGATGCAGAAGGTAAGTCTCGAAATGGGTGAGGATGCGAGAGAACAGGTGCGTCCGCGCCTCCGGTCCCGCAATCGAATGCGTCTTCCGCGGATAGATCTGGAAATCGTACGGAATGTTGGCGTCCATCAGTTTTTGTATGAACTGTACGGAATTTTCAAGGTGCACGTTGTCATCTCCGGTGCCGTGCACCAGCAGCAGATGGCCCTTCAGGTCTTTCGCCGTCGCCTGCACGGACGCCGCATTGTAGACCTCGGGGTCTGCGCCAGGCAGGCCCAGGTAGCGCTCCGTGTAGATGGAGTCATAATCGCGGAAGTCCGTAACTGGAGCTACGGAGACGCCGGCGAGGAACCGGTCAGAATGGGTGAGCGCATTCAGCGTGAAGGTGCCGCCCCAGCTCCACCCCCACCAGCCGAGGCGCGTCGGGTCAAGCTGCGGATGCTGCCGCAGCACCTGGTCGATTGATGCCAACTGGTCAGCGAGCTGGACCTTTCCGAAGTCGTGATAGCAGGCCTGCTCGAAGTCGCGACCGCGTCCGGCCATGCCGCGATTGTCCACGTGCAGTACGGCAAAGCCATGCTCGGCCAGCAGCGTGTCGAAGAATGCCGTCGGCCCTTTCCATCGATCCGTGTCCGCGGCAACGCCGGGGCCTCCATAGGGATTCACAATGAGCGGCACGCTGGCCACGGAGGTCTTGCCGGCAGGCAGCGTCAGCGTGCCGTAAAGGACTGTCTTGCCATCGGCCGCCTTCAGCGTCAGCAGCTCCGGGGCAATGAGCGCATGCCCCTTCAGCGAAGCCGGACGCCACACCTGCTTGCATGCCTCCGCCTGACAGATGTCTACCTCGGGGGGCGTGCTGGCATTCGAGTGCTTATCCAGGTAAACCGAGCTGCCCTCGTGAAAGGTGGTTTCATGCACTCCGGGCGCGGAGGACACCTTGTGCTTGCCCGTGCCGTCCAGTTTCACGGCCCACAGCTGCTGCTCGCGCGGGTTGCCCTCGTTGGACTCGTAGTAGACCGTCTGCATCGCGCCGTCCACGCTCTTGATCGAGAAGACCTCGTAGTCGCCGCTCTCGAGCTGCCCGGCAGGTTTGGCCTCGGCGCCAAGCGGATTTGCACGGTCGTATTTGTAACGGTAGATGTGACGATATCCATCCTGCCAGCTCACCAGCAGAAACTCGCCCGGCCCGAAGCTCACATCGTAGGTCGTTGTGAAGTATTTCGGATCGGTCTGCTCCAGGACGAGTTTCACCTCCTGCGTGCGGCTATCGGCGAAGTAGAGATCCATCTTCTTGTGATCGCGCGAGAGCGTCTCGATCCAGAGGTCGCGCGCGTCCACCCAGCCGAAGCGCGGGATATAGTCATTGCCGGGCTCGAACGGAAGGTGAATCCAGCGGGTTGCGCCGCCGCTTGTGCCCACCACGCCCACGCGCACGGTGGCGTTGGCGTCGCCTGGCTGCGGATAGCGCTGCTGGTCGACCGCTGCGTGCTCCGGAATCCAGTCCACCAGCGGATACTGGGGCACGGCGCTTTCGTTCATCTGCAGGTAGGCCACCTGCCTGGAGTCAGGCGCCCAGAAGTAGTTGCTGCGCACGTTCAGCTCTTCGTTGTAGATCCAGTCCACCTCGCCATTCAGCACGCTCATCTCATGCGTGTTCGTGAGCGCGACGGGGGGCGTGGGATTGGCGGCATCAAGCGACTTGAGGTAGAGGTTGTGATCGCGCAGGTAGGAAAGATACTTGCCGTCGGGCGAAAACTTCGGGTCATCGCCCGAGCCCGCGCCCGAGTTGGCCACCTCCACTCCCGTGCCGTTGGCCAGGTTGAAAAGCCAAAGCTCGCCGGCGGGATCAAGCAGCAGCCGCTTGCCATCCGGAGCCCAGAGGTAGTCGGCCTGGTGGTAGCGCGCGCGGTGGTCGGCATCTTTCTCGCTGAGGTTCGCATGTCCCAGCGTGCTCAGCTTTGTGTGGCTTACCAGCTTGCTCACGTGCCCGGTGGCCGGGTCAATCTGCATCAGGTCGCCGGCGTCGTTCATGAAGGTGGCGCGTTTGCCTCCGGGCGCCCACTGGAATTCTCCAGGAGCAGCGGCGCCGGGGTCGGCTCCGCTGTATATCTCCTGCACGGTCCAGGGGGCCGTCTTTTGTGGAGCGGCATGGCTGAGGGGGGTCTGCAACAGCAGCGAGAGAGAAAGGCAGGCTAGGGCGACGCGCAATCTACAGGCTCCTCGAATTACAAAGGAATCGCTGGAAAGTGGATCATGCGATTCGGAACGGTCAGTTTACTCCAACCGTGCCGTTCGTCAGCGGCGCGGTCTTCTGCCCGGTGCCGCGGGGCGGGTGGTTCTCGGCGTGTGCAGAGCCAGCGCCGCGCGCGTCTTTCTGGGCAGCTTCGCCTCGACCAGGCTGTGCGCCTCCATCAGAAGGGCAGAGAGCTCGGCCCAGGGCAGGGCGTTCCAGCGGTCGAGCGCCACCCAGTGCGCGCGCGCAAGATAGGGCGCCGGACGCATGCACTCCTGCTCCAGCAGCTCCGCAAATCGCTCCGGCCCGGCATGGAACGAGATCACGCCGTGGGCGTCGTGGTCAAGGTTGATGAGCGCGAACATCTTGCCTCCGATCGCCTTGTCGCCTACCCAGAAGACGAGGTTGGCTCCCCACTGTATCGTCTCCTCGACATGCGGCAGGCTCAGCAGGTGCTCGCGAACGCGCTCGACATCCATGCTCGAGGAGTGTACTGCGGCTGGCTTGCGGCGGGCCTGACATTTTTGAGCGGACTCACAGGCTGTGTCCTGAGCGGGGCTGCTTCATCCGAGCTTCTTCAGCCGGACAGGCCCGCGCGCGCGTGAGGGATCGACGACGCGGCCGCCCTGCGTCATGACAATTTCGCCGCGGGCCACCAGTCGGCGCGCGGCCTGTTTCGCCCGCTCCATCAGCGGCGCCCAGGCGGCGGGTGCTACGGCGCGCGCGGCCTCTGACGGGCAGATGGTCTTATCGCCTCCCCGCTGGCGCAGCAGGTCGAGGATCGCCGTCTCGAGCGCGCAGTCTGCATCCGAGAGTTGCGCCGAGCGGCATGCGTCGCTGCAGTAGCGCACGTTCTCCCAATCGCGGGCCCAGCGCCGGCGCCACTCAATAGTGCGTCCGCATACTGCGCAGGTCTTCTCTCGTGTCATCGATCCTCAGCGGTTCTCATCGATCCTCAATCATCGTGCGTGCGGAGCAGTCCGTTATGGGCGCTCTCCCTGGGCACTCTATACTACTCACAGCAATGGTCAACTTTGCACCTGTAAACGAGCAGATGGACCTGCTCCAGAAAGGCGCGGCTGAGATCATCCGCGCCTCCGACCTTAGCGAGCGGCTCGAGCATTCCCGCGCCAAGGGCCGGCCCCTGCGCGTGAAGGCCGGCTTTGACCCTACGGCGCCGGACCTGCACCTGGGCCACACCGTGCTGATGCGCAAGCTCAAGCACTTTCAGGATCTCGGTCACCAGGTCATCTTTCTCATCGGCGACTACACGTCGCTGATCGGCGACCCGACCGGGCGCTCCGCGACGCGCAAGCCGCTCACCCGCGCGCAGATTGACCAGAACGCAAAGACCTACACCGACCAGGTCTTTCGCATCCTGGACCGCGAGAAGACCGAGGTTCGTTTTAACTCCGAGTGGCTGGGCCGGCTCAGCTTTGAAGACATCATTCGGCTGGCCGCCAAGTTCACCGTCTCGCAGATGCTGGAACGCGCCGAGTTTCACACGCGCTTTGAAAACGAGCAGCCCATCTCGCTGCACGAGTTTCTCTACCCCCTGGCACAGGGGTATGATTCGGTGGCGCTAGAGGCAGATGTCGAGCTCGGCGGCACGGACCAGAAGTTCAACCTGCTGGCCGGCCGCGAGCTGCAGCGAGACTTCGGCCAGCAGCCGCAGATCGTGCTCATGACGCCCATCCTTGAGGGCCTGGACGGCGTGCAGAAGATGTCCAAGTCGCTCGGCAATGCCATCGGCATTCACGAGCCGCCACAGGAGATGTACGGCAAGCTGATGTCGATCAGCGATGAGCTTATGTGGCGTTACTGGGAGCTGCTCACGGACCTGCGCCAGTCCGAGATTGACCAGAAACGCGCGGATACCGTGGACGGAACGCTGCACCCCATGGACGCCAAAAAGCAGCTCGCGCAAACCATCGTCGCCGGGTTTCACGGCGGCGGGTCCGCGCATGCGGCGGCGGAGAGCTGGTCGCAGCAGTTCCAGCAGCGCAGCGACCAGGTCGAAGGACTGGAAGAGGTCGAGCTCACGCTGGCCGACCTGCTTGCGCCGTCTTCGCCGGTCGGCCCCGCGGGCCAGGCGCAGATTCGCGTGCCGCGCCTGCTGGTCAAGACCGGTCTAGCCGCGTCCGGCGCGGAGGCTTCGCGCAAGCTGGCCGAGAAGGCTGTCCGCGTGGACGGGGAGCCTGTCGCCGCGTCGACGATCTCGCTTGAAAAGCTGCCCGCGCGGCTCACCGTGCGCGTCGGCAAGCGAGCCCGCGTCGCCGTGATCCAGGGCTAACAGCGGAGGCCTCCGGTTCAGGTGTGCTCCACAGCAGGTCAGGCTCCGGCGGTGATGGCACCCGTCCCTCCCGCAGCACCTTTTCGTAGACGGCCAGTAGCTTTCGCCGCTGTGTCTCCGGCGCATACTCCTGCATCAGCACCGTGCCACCCCTGGCCAGCCGTGCGCGAAGCTCCGCATCTTGCGCGATCGTCTGCATTGCGGCCGCCAGAGCGGCGGCGTCTTCAGGCGGTACTAGAAGTCCGTTGCGTCGATCGGCAATGAGATCAGGCACGCCGCCGACGGCGGTTGCCACTACGGGCAGCCCGACGCTCATGGCTTCGAGCACGGAGTTGGGCGTGCCTTCGGTCAGCGAGGGCTGCACCAGGCAGTCCATCAGCCGCATCCACGCCCCGCAGTTTGGCTGGTAGCCGGCAAAGGTCACTTTCCCCGCCAGGTTGCGCGAGGCGGCCAGAGCCTCAAGCGCAGGCTGTTCTCGGCCCTCTCCCACCACCAGCAGGTGCATCGCACGCCCGGGGTCGCCTTGCACCACCCGGGCGAAGGCCTCAACCATGAACCGGTGGCCCTTTTCCACGCTCAAGCGGCCCGCCGAGCCGAAGACGAAGCATCCGGGAGCCAGGCCCAGCGTCTCGCGACTCACCGCCGCGGTCGATGCACGCTCAAAGGGCGGCAGCATCGCGTTGCACACCACGATGGGTGCTGTGCGGCGGCGGCCGCGCAGCCGCAAGATCTCGCCGGCCTGCTTCTGTGAGACGCAGACCACCCACTGCGCCCTTGCCAGCGCGCGCCGCTCCAGTATCTCGTAAAAGCGGACACGCGCCGTCTCCGCTGTCCAGCCGCGCACGAAGGCGATGTGTCGGATGCGGGCGATCTTTGCCGCGAGAAAGCCCACCACGTTAGCCTTGAAGCCGTGCGTGCAGAGCAGTACCCCGGGGCGCGCGCGCAGCAGCGCTGCGAGCTCCCGGATGACCGCAGGCCGGAGACCGCCCGCAAGGCAATGCGTGGCCAGGCCCCTGCGCGCTGCCTCGGTCAGGATCTCCGGCAGCTCGGGCAGGTCGCGGAAGGAGCCGATCTCGATCGAATATTCGCTGCCGCGCAGGTCTGCCGCATGATGCAGAATCTGCTTCTCCGGCCCGCCGACAAAGTTGCTGGCAATCAGGTGCAGAATGGGCTGGGTGTTCGAGCTCTTCTTGCGCATCGTTCCTCAGTGGTTGACGGAAGCACGCCGGATGCCAGCGCGAGAGCCCTGCTACAGCACCGGGAAGCGTTCCCGTGTGCAGAGCATTGCATACACCGGGGCTCGAGCGATCTTCCGCAAGGCAGGCCGGCGACCCCGCTGAGAATCTCCTGGCCGGCGACCACATCATGCATTTGTCGGTGACAGGACAAGTCGCCGAGATTTTCATCCCGGCTACGCACACCTCTTCGCCTCGATGGCCGCGTGCACGGCGGAACTCCCGGCATGCGCCTGCAGTACGGAGCGCTGCGCTCCCGCTCCGGCGACCCGAGGATCGGCAGCGCCGGTGAGGTGGTCGGAAAAGTCTGTCAGGTGAACGAGGTGCCTGGCGCAACAGAACGCATCCCACTCCAAATGACCAATGTGCCTCTGCCTCATGCGAAGGTGCTGCGCGCAGTCGAGATACCCGGCAGTGAGGTAGCGCCGCGCGTGCGCAAGTCGACGGAGGCCACGCTGGCAAATAGCGGCAGTCCTGGAGGATGTTCATGAAGCGGCTGGTGCTCTTCCTCGCAGTTCCTGTAATGGCTTTTTCTCTCTGCCTTCCCCTGCGGGCGCAGCTTGCCGTCTACGGTGCGTTCAGCAGGAACAATCTCAGCAACCCAAACACTGGCTGGTTCAACGGTGCTACCTTTGGAATCTCCGACGACCTTTATCGACCCCCCATCGTGCACCTTGGCTTCGATCTGCGTGGCCTGGTGTTCGGCAGTGCCGGGGGCGAGCAGGTGGTCGGCGGCCTTCTCGGCCCGCGCCTCTCGGCCAAGCTGCCGATTATCCCGGTGCGCGCCTATCTAGAAGGACTGGGGGGCGTGTCTCACGTGGAGACAGGCGAGGGTGTCGCACGATCGGTGGGCAACTATGCC
>CAYQYM010000092.1:0-8215 GCA_964421715.1 uncultured Acidipila sp. | reverse complement strand
GGGCGAGGTGGCCTGCACGGGCGTGCACGGGGCGAACCGGCTGGCGAGCAACTCGCTCCTGGAGGGGCTGGTGTTCGGGGCGAGGGCGGCGGCGGCGATGCGCGAGGAGCGGGCGGTGACGGCGGACGGAACAGAGGACGAGACAGAGAACGATGGGACTGTGGCGGGCTCCGGAGCGAGTGCGGCGGAGCTGCTGCGGCGACTCCAGACGACAATGTGGCAGGACGCGGGGCTGCTGCGCGACGGCGAGGGGCTGGAAAGGGCGGCAGCGGCGCTGGAGGCGATTGAGGCAGAGCTGCCGAAGCCGGTGGACCGGTCGACGATTGAGCTGACCAACCTGCTGCAGGTGGGCGGGCTGATTGTGGGCTCGGCGCTGGCGCGGAAGGAGAGCCGGGGCGCGCACTTCCGCAACGATTTTCCCCGGCGGGACGATGAGCATTTTCGCCGGCACTCGATCGTGAATGCCGAACAGGGGGCGGCAGCGGCCCCGGGGACAATGGAGCTGGCGACGTAGCCTGCCAGCGCGCCGCAAGGACGCGGTAAGGAAGCTTGTTGCGGCGTCTGCCCAGAGCATCGGCCTTGCTGCCGGTGCTCTGGGCGGACGCGGGCTTCCTGTCCGCACCGGCTAAATCACTTCTTGAACATAACCAGGAAACCAGTGGGGCAGCGGGGCGGCTCAGCCGGCGGGGAGCGCCTCTTCTGCCGGGGCGGACTGCGCGCCCTGGTTGCCGTCGCGGTCGATGGCTGTGACCACGTAACGGTAGCGGACGCCGGGCACGGCGGTGGTGTCGCGCCAGGCCGGGCCGGTGATGTGGGCTGCGAGCTGGGCAAAGGGCTGACCCGGGGCGGCACGATAGACGATGTAGGCGGCGGTGTCGGGCTCGGGCGAGGGCTCCCAGGAGAGGTCGATGGCATGACCGGCGACGTCGGCGACAGCGGCCAGCCCGGCGGGGACGGAGGGCGGGAAGAGGTCGCGCGCGTCAAGGGTAAACGGCGGGGTGGGGGCACTCTCAAGCGTGAGCGCCTGGCCGGCGGTCAGCGTTGTGAGCACGCGGAAGGCGCGGTAGCGGTAACGGTGGTCGAGCGGGGCGGTGCGGTCGCGGGCTTCGTGGATGGTGGCGGCGAGGGGATTTTCTGAGTCGGGCGCACGGAGCTGCTGGAGAGCGGGGATGGCTTCGGCGGCGGGGCTGGTTTTTGATCTGGACGGCTTCGGGTCCCGCGGGTCGGCCAGCTCGCGATCGATGCGGACGGTGGTTCCCGGAGGCACGGGAACGGCCTGCCAGCGGAGGAGGATACCGGCCGGGGTAGCCTGAGCGTTGAGCCCGGTGACGGGGGGCAGGGCCGGGCCAGCGATGGCGGCGGCGATATTTGAGAGTCCGGCGGTGCGGCCGGACCTGGCGAGCAGCTCCACGGCAAAGGGAATGGGACGCAGGCTGCCCTGGGTGAGCTCGGGGGGCAGGTTGAGGGTGTAAGCGGCGGCAGTACCGGGGGCGATGACGGTGGTTCCCTGCCGAAGGCAGACGCCAGGGCTGGGCACGCTGCAGAGGATGGCCCGCACGGGTGCGGTGAGCGCCAGGTCGTCGGTGGTGCGCCGGGGCATGGTCCAGCGGAGCAGGACGGTGTCTCCGCTGCGTAATGCGGAGAGGTCGGCGACGGGCGCGGGAAGATGGAGGCTGGGTGGGCGCGGGGGACCGGGGGTTCCGCAGCCGGCGAGGACAGGGAGCAAGGCTAAGGTTGTGAGAAACGTGCGCATGCTGCTGCCCTGAGCGTATCAAGGAAGGCGGTTCTAAAGGGAAGGCGGTTCTAATGGGAAGGCGGTTCTAAAGGTGTTTGAAGGCGGCCCGGAAGCGCTGGACAGGGGGCTGTCGGGAGCTAAGGGCAACTATCAGCGGGAATTGAGCAGCATGTGGAGGGCTCCGTCCAGGTACGGCTGGGTGAACTGGAAGCCTGTGTCCTGGAGCTGCGCCGGAACGACGCGCGTGCTGGCGAGCAGTGCCTCGTCGGCCACCTGACCGAAGGCCAGGCGGAGCCCGAAGGCGGGAACCGCGGCGAAGGCGGGGCGGCGGAGGGCGCGGGCGAGGGCGCGGGTGAATTCGGCATTGGTGACCGGGTGGGGAGCGACCAGGTTGACGGGACCTTGCAGGGGATGGTAACCGGGCTCATGGCTAGGTTGGTCCTGGAGGCAATCGAGGATGGCGCGGAGGACGTCGTCGAAAGCGATCCAGCTCATCCACTGGCGGCCGCTGCCAAGACGGCCGCCGAGGCCAAGGCGGAACACGGGCAGCATCTGGCGGAGGGCGCCGCCGTGGGGCGTGAGCACGACGCCAAGCCGGAGGTGGACGACGCGGATTCCGGCGACACGGGCGGGGTCGGCGGCCTGCTCCCAGGCGACGCAGGTCTCGGCGAGGAAGCCGGTGCCGGGAGCAGACTGTTCGGTGAGGAGCTCGGCGCCGCGGTCGCCGTAGTAGCCGATAGCGGAGGCGCAGAGCAGGACCTCCGGGGGTTGGCGGAGGGCTGCGAGGGCGGTAGCAAGAGCATGGGTGGAGCGAACGCGGCTGTGGTAGATCTCGCGTTTGTAGGCGGGGGTCCAGCGATGGCCGGCGACGCTGGCTCCTGAGAGGTGGATAGCGGCGCGCGCGCCTTCGAGCGGTGCGGTGCTGGCAAAGGGCTGGTCGGCGGCAGGGTTCCAGAGCACGGCACCGGGTGAGGGGGAGCGGACGAGCTTGCGGGTAGGAATCCGCTGCGCGGCCAGGATTCGTTCCAACGATTGACCGATGAGGCCGGAGGCTCCGCTGATCAGGACAGGCTGCATAGGATCAGCATCGCCGAAACGGGGCGAGTTGGGGGGAGTACGGGTGGAAAAAGTGCCAGGGGGGGGAAGGTGTGCGTGCTGGGCGAAGGAAGTTTGATGTGGTTTACAAAATGTGGGTGGATTGTATTAGCGAGAACAAAATAGATTGAAGTATGGTAACAAACGGGGTCGGGTTACATCAGATTTAGAGAAGCAGTGGGTATGGAGGGACTGGAGCGGATGGAACCGACAGAGACGAGGCAGGGAGCGAGCCCGCAGATTGACCCCGAGAGCGCGGAGAACTTCATCGCCGAGAAGCGGATTGGCGAGCGCATCAAGCGGCTGCGGCTGAAGAAGTCCATGGGGCTGGTGGAGCTGGGGCGGCACACGGGGCTCTCGGCAAGTTTTCTGTCGCAGTTGGAGACGGGGCGTGTGGTGCCGACGCTGCGGAACCTGGCGCGGATTGCGATGGTGTTCAGCAAAGACCTGTCTTACTTCTTCGAGACGGAGCCTCACACACTTTTCCGTGTACACCGAAAGAAAGAGCGGGTGCGGCTGCCGCAGACCGGGGTGGACGACCCGACATATTACTTCGAGAGCCTGGGGTACATGGTGCCGGACCGCCAGTTAGATCCGTACTACGCGGAATTTGTGCCGCTGAAGAAGACGACCGAGGTGCGGCCGCACGTGCATCCGGGCTTCGAGTTTTTGTATGTACTCGAGGGAGAGCTGGAGATTCGGCATGCGGACAAGGTACACAACCTGGAGGCGGGAGACGGGGTGTATTTCGACGCGAGCACGCCGCACGCCTACCGGTGCGCTGGCAAGACGCCAACGCAGGCGATCATAGTAACCATGCATCAGCAGCCGGTAATGAACGCGGCAATGCCGTTGCGGCCGGCAGGGATCCTGGGGGCCGGCCAGCGGCCGCCGCTCCGCCCGCAACAGGGCACCCCGGCGCGGGTGCCGCAGCCGGGCCCGGGAACGCGGCCGGCGGAGGATGGCTTGCGGGGGTAAGAGGCAGTCGGAGAAATCTCATAAGAGCTGGACCGGGAGTTTGTAAAAAGCCGGAACTGGGTTTCCAAAGGCGGACAAGCCCTTCTTGCATGGTAAGAGCAGAGTGTGTTTCAGGCGGACCGTTGTGTACGGTCCGCCTGATTTTTAAGGGCGCGGTCAGGCTGCCATGGCGCCGTCGGCCCAGGGGTCGAGAACGACCTTGGTGCAGTGGTCCTGTTTGTCGCGGAACATGCGGTAGGCGTGGGGAGCCTGGTCGATGGGCAGTTTGTGACTGATAACGAAGCTGGGGTCGATCTCTCCGTTCTGGATGCGTGCAAGCAGGGGAGCCATGTAGCGCATCATATGGGTCTGGCCGGTCTTGAGCGTGAGGCCCTTGTTCATGAAGGCGCCGAGCGGGATCTTGTCATCGAAGCCGCCGTAGACGCCGGGGACGGAGACGGTGCCGCCCTTTTTGCAGGCGAGGATGGCCTCGCGCAGGACGAGGGGACGGTCGCTCTCCAGCATGGTGGCCTGCTTAAGCTTGTCATAAAGGAACATGGCGCCGTGCCCGGCGGCCTCCATGCCGACGGCGTCCATGCAGGAGTCGGGGCCTTCATTGCCGGTCATCTGGCGGAGGGCGTCAAGGATTGAGACTTCTTTGAAGTTGAGGGTTTCGGCGCCGGCCTGGCGAGCGAGCTCAAGGCGCTCGGGGATTTGATCGATGGCGATGACGCGTCCTGCGCCGAGCATGAAGGCGCTGCGGATGGCAAACTGGCCGACGGGGCCGCAGCCCCAGATGGCGACCGTGTCGCCCTGCTGGATGTTGCAGTTCTCCGCGCCCATGTAGCCGGTGGGAAAGATATCGGAGAGGAAGAGAACCTGCTCGTCGCGCATGCCGTCCGGTACCCTGATGGGGCCAATGTCGGCGAAGGGAACGCGGGCGTACTGGGCCTGGCCACCGGCGTAACCGCCCATCATGTGGGTGTAGCCGTAAAGGCCGGAGGGAGAGTAGCCCATGAGCTTTTCAGCGATGGCGGCGTTGGGGTTGGAGTTGTCGCAGAGAGACCACAGCTTCTGCTCGCAGGGCAGGCAGCTGCCGCAGGCAATGGTAAAGGGGACGACGACGCGGTCGCCAACCTTGAGCTTGTCCGGCCCGATGGCGCTGCCGACCTCGACGACCTCTCCCATGAACTCGTGGCCGAGAATGTCGCCGGCCTCGAGGGTGGGCACGTAACCGTCGTAGAGATGAAGGTCAGAGCCGCAGATGGCGGTGCTGGTGATGCGAACGATGATGTCGCGCGGATTCAGAATCCTGGGGTCAGGCACATTCTGCACCTGCATGTTTTCCTTGCCCATCCAACAGACAGCCTTCATGCCACACGCTCCTTCGGCGGTAGTTCAATAAGGTGGGATTGAGCGAGCGGGAGTAAGTGTTGTCAGGGCGTCATCAAATTGGGCCTGTGGCTTGGGTCTGTGGTTTGGAGCTGGAACTTGCGGCGAACGGGCATCGTCGATGAAGATGGATGGCGAAGTTGTGGACGACGGCTGGTGGAGCGGTCCTGCGAAGGCCGTGAACTTTGGCTTCAGACCGGGGGTGGGAGAACGGTATGACACTGCTCGATGCTCCGAGCTATGACGCGAGGCGGGCGCGGATGGTCCGCAACCTTCTGATCACGATCGGTGTGGCGGTGTTGGTGCTGGGGATTGCTGCCTGGTTCTTGTGGGACTGGCCGGAGGAGCACCGGGTGAACCAGTTCTTCGCCTCGGTTGAGGCGGGGGACCTGGCGAAGGCCTATGGACAGTGGAACCACGACCCGGACTGGCAGCAGCATCCGCAGCAGTACGCGGGCTATGACTTCAACCAGTTTCAGAAGGACTGGGGTCCGGCGAGCGACTATGGGGTGATCAAGCGCCACCGGATTGTGATTGCAAAGACCGTGGGCAACGGCGTGGTGATGGGCGTGGAAATCAACGGCGGAAAGACGCCGATTTTTCTGCGGGTGGACCACAAGACGAAGACGATTGGGTTTTCGCCGGTGGAGCTATATATCGGGCCGTGAGGGTTAGGGATGCTGTTCCGAACAAAAGATTTGGTATGCGACAGCCCTGCGTAGTGCACTACGCAGAAGTATGTTCGTTTGAGGATGTTTGCATAACTTTTCCACTGCTTGGTTGATTTTTCCCACAGTCTTGGTGTATGCTCGTTACAATCCGCCATGCACAGGCGGAGGCAGACGCTTGTGTCGTCGCCCGGCCGCCAACACGAGGGCCGGTCTCCCCTTTCTAGGGAAGTATTTTGGTGCCACATCCTCGAACCGTGCCGAAGCGGTTACGGTGGTATTTGCTCTCATAGAGAATTTTCATTACTGTATTCCCGAACACGGCGGTCATCCTTTCTCCCTGCTTCTGGCATATCAGATCCCGTCCACATGGATTTGCAAGAAGATCAGCCAGTTGAAGTCCAGCGGTGTTTGCCTCTTTCTTCTCAATTTTTAACTGTCGAGTGGTGATGCACTTCTGGAATCGCGTTCTCGGCATGTTGTCTGTGCCGTTCTCGAAAATATATGTGTATGCCTTTTCAAGCTTCATATTCGGTTTGACACCTCGCCATTCGGCCATTACGTCACCCCGGCCACTGCGATCATCGAGGAGCATCACGTAGCGCTCCAACATTATCGTCAGGCAATAGTGGTAAGGCTGAAACCTCCATACCTTATAACGGTCAAAATGCTCTTTTTTGTCGATGAGCACGGTGATCACGCTGTAGTCGACAGTCGCAATAAGGTCAAGCAGCCCTTGATCAAACTGCTTCTGGATCTGGGGATCCCTGAGTCTGTCAAAGGGCGGCTTCTTGTTGATGATCTCTCTGCGGTGCAGAGGCATTGCATTGCTTCCAAACGCCTGCAGCTTCAATGCATTAAGCCGATCAGTAAGAGCCGCATGGTTCCGACCATTTAGCACTACACCTGTAAGCGAAAGGAACTGTTCTCTGGGGTCATTTCGGGTGTTCAGATTGTCGTGCCCGAACTCATCGATAAAGAGCCTGTACACACCAATGCCCCATTCTTGATTGAACTAAGAGTAGTGCAAAATCCTAATCATAAACTCTTAACTCGCCCCTTTCTTCAAACAGTTCCCTGCCCCGGTGAAAGCCGGGGCTTTTGATTTTTGAGCGGGTGCAGCGGGGCGTGAGCGGGGGCTGGGGTGGCACCTATACTTGAGGCATGGCTTTAGCAGCGACCCGTAGTCTTACCCGTTCGCAGGCTCTACAGCGGCGCGCCGAGCGATTTTTGCCCGGCGGTGTGGATTCCCCTGTGCGTGCGTTTCGCGCGGTGGGCGGGGATCCGCCGTTTGTGGTGCGTGGGGCGGGCGCGGCGCTTTGGGATGCGGATGGGAACCGCTACCTTGACTACTTCGGCTCCTGGGGGCCGATGATCCTGGGCCATGCGTTCCCGCCGGCGGTGGAGGCGATTGCGCGGGCGGCGGCGAACAGCGCGAGCTTTGGCGCGAGCACGCCGGCGGAGGGCGAACTGGCGGAGCTGGTGGCGCGGGCGGTGCCCTCCGTGGAGAAGCTGCGCTTTGTGAGCTCCGGAACGGAGGCGACGATGTCCGCGGTCCGCGTGGCGCGCGCGTTTACGGGCCGAAAGTATGTGGTCAAGTTCGAGGGCTGCTACCACGGGCACGCGGACGGGCTGCTGGTGAAGGCGGGCTCGGGAGTGGCTACGTTCGGCATACCCGGCTCGGCGGGCGTGCCGGAGGAGATTGCGTATTTTACGCTGGCGCTGCCCTTTAACGATGTGGCGGCAGTGGAGGAGGCATTTGAGCGGCACCGGGAAGAGATTGCCTGCGTAATTGTGGAGCCGGTGGTTGGCAACATGGGCTGCGTGCCGCCGGCGGCGGGCTACCTGGAGGCGCTGCGTGCGGTGACGGCCCGGGAGGGTGCGCTGCTGATCTTTGACGAGGTGATGACGGGCTTCCGGCTGGCGCTGGGTGGGGCGCAGGAGCTTTACGGGATCCGGCCGGACCTGACGACGCTGGGCAAGATCCTGGGCGGGGGGCTGCCGTGCGGGGCGTTTGGCGGGCGGGCGGAGATCATGGACCAGCTCGCGCCGCTGGGGCCGGTGTACCAGGCGGGGACGCTGAGCGGGAATCCGCTGGCGATGGCGGCGGGGCTGGCGACGGTGGGCTACCTGGACGAGCACCGGGCGGAGGTGTACGCGCGGCTGGAGGCGGTGAGCGCGGCGGCGGCGGGCGGAGTGGCAGCCGCGGCGGCGGACGCCGGCGTGACATTGACGACGAACCGGGTGGGCGCGATGTTCACGTGGTTTTTTACGGACGGGCCGGTGCAAGATTTCAGGACGGCGGCGCGCTCCGACACGGCGCTCTTTGCGCGGTTTCACCGGGCGATGATGGACGCCGGGGTGTGGC
>CAYQYM010000091.1:0-8256 GCA_964421715.1 uncultured Acidipila sp. | reverse complement strand
TCAATACGACCAAGGGCAAGATCCCTGTGCCGATGACAACGATCGGTCCCGGGCCGAGGGACGGGCGCAACAAAGGGGTGGACGCGGGCCATCAACACGCCCGCGCCGCGAACGTCAAAGGCACAGAGGAGAAGCCGCACACCAAGCCCGCCGGAAATCTGCGGCAGGGCTCGTACCCCTCGGGACGGCGCCAGCCTTAGCGCTGCTGAAACCTATGCATCCCACCACCAGAACCCCCTTGCCTGGAGGAGCTATTGAACGAAGCAAGCGCGCTGAACTTCCAGCTCGACAGCGGTTGCCCTCAGCCGCTGATGGAGCGCGAGCAGTGGACCTCATTGGACGGCGAATGGCAGTTTGCAAAGGCACGCGGCCTCGACTATCAGTGCCCGGGAGATGTCGCGTGGGAGACCACGATCCGCGTGCCGTTCAGCCCGGAGACACCGGCCAGCGGCATCGGTGACACCGGCTTCTACAACACCGTCTGGTATCGGCGCACATGGCGCCAGCAGCCGCTCGCGCCCGGCCAGCGACTGCTCCTCCACTTTGAGGCGGTGGACTGGGCCGCGAAGGTCTGGATCAACGGACAGAAGGTCGTCTCGCACGAGGGCGGCTACACGCCGTTTCACGCGGACATCACCGAGGCACTCGTCGAAGGAGAGGAGCAGGAGGTCGTGGTGCGCGCGGAAGACGACCCTGCCGACCTGAGCAAGCCGCGGGGCAAGCAGGACTGGAAGCTCGAGCCGCACTCAATCTGGTATCACCGCACAACCGGCATCTGGCAGACCGTCTGGCTCGAGGTGGTGCCGGAGACGCGCATCCGCTCCATCCAATGGACCTCGAGCCTTGAGCGCTGGGAGATCAGCTTCGAGGCTCACATCGAGCAGCGCGCCATGGATACGCGCCGGTACTTCCTGCAGGTGAAACTCGCCGTGGGCGAACAGCTCATTGCAGAGGACAGCTACGCCGTTGTCGCAGGCGAGGTGCATCGCCGCATTGCGCTCTCTGACCCTGGCATCGATGACTTCCGCAACGGGCTGCTTTGGTCCCCGGCTTCCCCCACGTTGATTGACGTCTTGCTCAAGCTCACGGACGAGAGTGGAAACATTATTGACGAGATGCGCAGCTACACCGCGCTGCGCTCCGTCTCTGCGCAGGGCGACCGCTTTATCCTGAACGGGCGCCCGCTGAATCTAAGACTCGTGCTCGACCAGGGTTACTGGCCGGAGAGCGGACTTACACCGCCCAGCGACGAGGCGCTGGTGCAGGACATTGTGCTGGCCAAGCGGCTCGGCTTCAACGGCGTGCGCAAGCACCAGAAGATAGAGTGCGCCCGCTATCTCTACTGGGCAGACAAGCTGGGCCTGCTGGTGTGGGAAGAGATGCCAAGCGCATACCGCTACACCACCAAGTCCGTGCAGCGGCTCACACGCGAATGGCTCGAGGTGATTCACCGCGACCGAAGCCATCCATGCATCGTGGCTTGGGTGCCGTTCAATGAGAGTTGGGGCGTGCCGGATCTGCCGGAGAGCCCGGCACAGCGGCATTACGTTCAGTCGCTCTACCACATGACAAAAGCGCTCGACCCAACGCGCCCCGTGGTAGGCAACGACGGATGGGAGAGCATCACCACCGACCTTATAGGCATTCACGATTATGACGACCAGCCACAGCGGCTTGGCCAGCGCTATGGCATCAACGACATCGAGGCCAAGCTCTTCAAGCGAGAGCGCCCCGGCGGCCGCCTGCTCATGCTCGGCAGTGAGCACAGCCCCACATCGCAGCCCATTGTACTGACCGAGTTCGGCGGCATCGCATTCGGCGGTGAGGATGAGGATATCTGGGGCTACTCCCGCTCCAAGTCTCCCGAGCAGTTATTGGACCGCTATACCGCGCTGCTGCAGGTGGTTCGCAACTTGCCCGCGCTCGCCGGCTTCTGCTACACGCAGTTCGCGGATACCTACCAGGAAGCGAACGGGCTGCTCTATGCCGACCGCACGCCAAAGGCGCCGCTGGATGAGATTGCGCTAGCCACCAGCGGATCGGTGCCAGACTTCGATACATTGTCAGACACGATCTGGCGCGAGTACATCATGCAACATTAGGCAGAGCAGTCTTATGCAAAGCGAGGAGCCACGCACATGCGCACGGCTCCTCGTGTCTTGCTGCAAGAAAAGCAGCTCTGCTCAGGCCGCAATCTCATCCGCAATCAAAAAGTGAATGCGGTCCGGCCTGCGCCACCAGCCTGGCTCGCCCAGTGCAGGGTGCGACGGAGCGAGGCCGCGACTGATCTGCCGCACCAACGCAGCCATCGATGTCTCCTGCGGTGTGCCGCTGCGCAGGTCGAAGACGCCCGGTTCGTAGTGGCCGTTGTTCCGCGTCACCAGTGAGTTCCAGAAGTAGGAGCCGAAGAGTGCCCACACAGTCATGGCTTCGCACTGCACTCCAGTCCGACGTGCGCCCTGTGCGCCCTCCCAGGCCTCTGCTGCCCAGCGAATCTGATCGTCCACACTGCCGCCCAGGTGTACCTCGGTGATGGCTACCGGGATCTTGTAGCGCTTCCATACCTGACATAGAAGCTGCTCAAACCCGGCAATACCCTCCGGACGAACACGCACTGCCTCCACGTCAACAAAGGGACCCTCGGCGGAGCGGCGGTCCTGCGGGTACAGCTCGACACGGTGGTCGAGAAAGCGGTCGCTGGTGAGGTAATAATTCAGACCGATCACGTCAGGCGGGCAGGGATGATCCGCAAACCACATCAACTCGTGTGCGCTGATACCGGCATTCACGGCGTAGGTAAAGAGCGGATGAAAGCGGTCCACGCGGCCACAGAGCAGGTCGAGGGCAAACCAGCGGCGCTCGCTCATCTGCCAGCACTTGCCTAAAAGCTCAGGCGTGGACCAGATGCAGCCAAAGTCATCGGTCTGCACCAGCCGCGCATCCGGCCGCACGCGCCTTATCTCGCGCATAGCCAGCACAGTCGCCTTGACCTGGTTCAACAGCGCCTCGAGCAGGCTCTTGCGCGAGCGGTGGTGTGGATACCAGATGCCGTACATGCATGAGAAGCGCGCGGTCGTATGCGGCTCGTTCACCGGCGTATACATGCTAATCCATGGATAGCGCTCCGCAACTTCGCCCGCATAGCGCGCGAACTCCCCCGGAAAGTCGGGGTCTACAAGGCTGGTGTGCGCAGGGCCGCTGCCGTGATGCATTAGCCCGGCGATGGGACGGATGCCCGCGCGCTCGATCGCCGCCATGCGCGCGTCACGCCACTGCCACTCCGGGTCGCGCGCGTGGTTCTCCCATAGAAGGCCGGTGCGCAGCGTGCGAATGCCCAGCTGCGCAATGCGTTCTATGTCTTCCACGCGGTCCGCGTGGCCAGACAGGTCCATCTGGTCAAAGTAAGTGTCGCCCACGCGATTGCGTGTGTACTCAACGCCTCCCCATATCTCCAGCACCTCTGGCTGCATACGTCAGGCGGCCTTACCGTCGCCGGCGCCGGGCTTCAACACCGCTTCAAGTCCGGCATGCTTGGCATCCGGCAGCATTGTAACCACGGCGCTGCGCTGCAGGGCCAGCCGCTGCACCTCGGTCCACATCCGGTCGAAGGTCTTGTCCCAGGATGTGTTCTTAAGAAATGCATCCACCGTGGATAACCACTGCTTTGTTATCGGCTGCAACTGCGTGGCGACCGCGCTTACAAACTCATCCGCACTCCGCGCGATCTTTGCCATGCCAAGTCGCCCATAGGGATTCACGACATCACGGATGGGCGTCGACACGACCGGCTTGCCCGCTGCCAGATACTCCGGCGTCTTGGTGGGACTGATGAAGCGCGTTGAAGCATTCTGCGCAAACGGCAGCATGGCCACGTCCCAGTGCGCGAGATAGCCCGGCAGATCACGATACTGCTTCTGCCCCAGGTAGTGAATGTTGGCAGCGCGCGGCAGATCCTCTTTGCAAATCTTCACAACTGGCCCCACCAGCACGAAGTGCCACTCCGGCCTCTGCGCGGCAATGTCTTGCAACAGGTCGCGGTCGAGCCGTTCATCCAGCACGCCGAAAAATCCAATGCGCGGATGCGGAATCTCACGCTGGTCTTCCGGATCCTGCTGCGGCGTGCGGCTGGCAGCGAAGTGCGCGCGGTCAATGCTGCTGGGAAAGAGGTGCGCGTTGTCATGCTGACGCCGCTTGGCCTCAAAAAGGCTCTGGCCGCCAGCGAAGACGACGTCGGCACGCTCGAAGAGTATCTGCTCCTGGTGCATCAGCTCAGGCGGCGCGCCTTGAAAGGCTGAGAGCTCGTCCATGCAGTCGTAAACGGTCACCGCGGGAGTCAAATGGTCGGAGAAGCTGAGCGCCATCGGCGTGTAGTACCACGCATAAAAGTTGTTCTCGATCCGGCTCTCGCGCATCCACTGGTCCAGCAGCATGCGCTGCAGGGCAATCGCACTGGCGGACGGCGTGCCCGCAGGCAGCAACGGCACCAGTACGGTTACACCGCTCGGCTGCGTCTCCGCTTTTAACTCCGGCGCCAGCCGGTGCTGCTCATAAATCGGTTCTTCCAGGAAGTAGACCTTCGCATGGGCCGCGGCGCGCGTAAGCAAATGTTGCGGTCGCTGGTACACAAAATTCCAGCGAAGATGCGAAAAACAGATAATGGCCAGCGATTCAGCCGTCGATGGGTTAGCGGCTTTCCTTCCGAGTCCCGGTATCAGCATTAAGTCTCCTGGACTGGTTAGATGCGTAAGCCCTCCTCAACGTTCTTCCACGAGAGCCTTCCCCCAGGCTAGTCGACGTAAGTCTCATCGATGTAACACCACTTCCAGTCTTCAACGCGCTCAGCCGACTTGATAACAGGATGCAAAGTCTCACGATAATGCGCGCGCGCATGCCGATTCTTTGACGAATCACAGCAGCCCACATGGCCGCAGGTAAGACACATGCGCAGGTGCACCCAACTGTCTCCCGTCTTAAGGCACTCCTCACAGCCCTTGGTGCGCGGCTTCGTCTTTGAGTGCAACTCCGGCATATGCGAGCAGGCAGACTGTGCCATGGTGTGACTCCCTTCTTAAGTGGATGCAGCTTTAAAGCCGCGGATGCAAAGCCTACTGCGGCTTACCGTCTTCAAGCTGCGCCATGGCTCGCGCCAGCGTCTGCTTGTAGCGTTCTGCCCGCTGCCGCGTGGTCTCTGCGCCTTTATCCTTCAGGAGCCGTTTTTCCAGCTCGCCCTCGGGCTGATCGGCATCCTTCCGCAGCGCCGCCACGGCGGCAATCGCCTGCGCATATGTCTCGGCAAAGCGCGCCACCTCAGCACGCGCAGTCTCCGGATGGTAGCTCATCCGGTCGCCTGCCTGGTAGGCGTCAATCAGCGGATTGGGCGACCACGTAAGGGGCGAGAGAGAGTTCAGCGCATCGTAAGCCGCGCGCAGCCGTGCTTCGCTGCCCGGAAATCCGTTCAGCTTCGTCCTCGACTCCAGCGAGCCGGCGGCGCGGCGGATGCGAATCACCTTCGCCGCTGCCACGGAGCCACGCGGAATGGGTACGACGGTCGTGAGCGTGTTGCCCTCGTACTTCCAGTCCGATACCGGTCTGCCGTTGAGGGTGACTGACTCCGGAGGCCAGTCCGCAGGCAGGCACAGCTCATAACCACGCGCGAGCAGCATGCCAGCGAAGTGGCCGCGCACCGGCTCGATTGTCACCGTAAGCTCATCGCCCTGCTGTCTCGCCGTAACAGGAGTCCTTGTAAAGACACCCCACTTGTAGGCCTCCGCCTTGCCATCGTCTTCATACACTTCGTAGCTCGCCTGCTGCCCATCAGCAAGCGGAAAGATACTGAGGATGAGCGGGTCGACCGGCTTCTCGCCCGTATAACGCATGGGCGGCTGCATGGGAAGTATGGTGCCGGCACGGGCGTAAACCGGAATCTCATCGATTGCGAAGCTGCGCTCGATGTTTGCCGGCCCGCGGAAATGCGCGCCACTGGCCTGCTCAATCCACTCTCCTGGGGGGAGCCAGTTTTTTTTCCTGCTGAGCTGCGTCTCCGTGTCCATCGGCGTAACCACCGGAGCGACGATCAGGTTGTCGCCGAACAGATACTCGCTCGGCATCGAGTAGGCCTCATCCGCCCCAGGCCAGTCATAGTAGAGCGGGCGAAGAAAGGCCACACCCGTGTCATAGGTGCGCCGCGCCTCGGTGTAGATGTAGGGCTGCATGGCATAGCGCAACTGGAAGGCGCTGCGCATGATGCCGGCGTAAGGCTCAGGATAAGCCCAGATGCGCCGCTCCGCGTCAGGATTCTTCGTGGTGTGCGTGCGCAGGATCGGGCTGTAGATGCCGAACTGTATCCACCGTGTATAAAGCTCAGGATCGACGGCGCCCGGCATGTGGCCGCCAATGTCGTGGCTCCAGTAGGCATAACCTACATTGGCCGCAGTCGCGGTAAACCAGGGCTGGAACGCGAGCGATGGCCACTGCGAGATCGTGTCTCCGGAAAAGCCGATCTGGTAGCGATGATTGCCGAGCCCGCCCCACCGGTGGAACAGCAGCGGCCGCTTGCCCTCGCGCTCCTGGTCAGTGAAGTGTACATAGTTGAGCCACCAGGTCGGGTTTACGCCGGGCGTCTGCGTGTTGGCTTCCTGCTGCCAGTCCAGCCACCAGAAGTCCACGCCCTCTCTTTCCAGCGGGTGGTGCAGGATGTCCATGTAGTTGGTGGCGAACTTCTTGCTCGTGATGTCGAATGGGACGAATTTGCCGCTCGCCGGGTCTATGTCCATGGCCTTCGCCATCGCGGGATACTGCATCTCCCACGGCTGCACGCCGGAGGCCGGATGCAGGTTCAGCGTCGTCTTCAGCCCTTCACTGTGCAGCTTTGCCAGAAATTGCGCGGGGGCAGGAAAGAGCAGCGGATCCCAGCTATAACCGCTCCAGCCTTTGGCGTGGCCGCTCTGGTCCTGAATCTCAAAGTGGCGGCCGAAGGTCTTATGCCAGTCCATATCAATCACGAAGACATCGAGCGGCGTGTTGTTCTCATGGAATCCGCGCACCAACTCTTCGAGCTCCTGGTCGCTATAGGCCCAGTAGCGCGACCACCAAGCACCGAAGGCGAAGCGCGGCGGCAGCGGAATGCGCCCGGCAACCTTTACGTAGTCGCCGAGTGCCCGCTTGTATTCATGCCCGTAGCCAAAGAAGTACCAATCCTGTCGTGCGCCAGCGGGCCGCTCCATCACCCAGGGCCATTCGCTCTTCTCTCCCTGCGTGAAGTCGAAGTTGTCGGAATCAAACAGGGGGCGGGTTGAATCATCCACAACCACCCAGCCATCGCGCGAGATCAGCCCTTCGCCGATCGGCTCCCTCGTCTTGTTGCCCAGGGCGCCGTCCAGCGTGCGCGTCGTGCCCTGCAGGTTTCCGCTGGGCGCGTCACCGGGTCGCCACGTCACCTGCCTGCCATCCAGCTTGTAGCTGATCTCCAGGTTGCTGGCGGTGAACTTGCCTTCGCTGTCGCCTGGCGTGTACTTCAGATGGAGCGCGTCCGTGTCCAACTGGAGCTGCCCGTTCTGCTGATGGCTGGTGAACTTTGGCACGGGCAGCCGCCGGTTGATGAAGACCAGCGATGCGTGATCCTCAAACCTGCCGTCCGCGGCCCACTCCATGCGGATGAGCTGCGGCGTAAGCACAGTGAAGCGCGCATGGCCCAGGGTGAGGACGGCAGCAGAAGATGCGACCGGGCTGTAGGAGGCCTCGGGCGGAGCATCCGCTGCTCTTGCAGTAGCAGCCGGTGCGGCTGCCGTGAACGACGCACCCGCGAACAGGGCACCAAGAAGGACCGCGGCAGAGACAGGAGGTTTCATCGCATGTAAGCATAATGCCATTTGCAGGGCGCGAGAAGAACACGGCCGCGCAGCTAAAGCGCATTCAGGTCTGAACCCGCTGAACTGCAGGCCTGGCCTGGCAATTTAGGATAGAGATTTGAGGCAGACATGGATTTCCAGCTAGTCAGTGACTACAGGCCGCGAGGTGATCAGGGCCGCGCCATCGAGGAGCTTACCGAGGGCATCGCGGGCGGAGAAAAGCACCAGGTGCTGCTCGGCGTCACCGGCTCGGGCAAGACATTCACGATGGCCAAGATCATCGAGCAGCTCACCCGGCCAGCGCTGATTCTTGCCCACAACAAGACGCTGGCCGCCCAACTCTTTCACGCGCTAAAGCAGTTTTTTCCCTCGAACGCTTTCGACTACTTCGTCTCCTACTACGCCTATT
>CAYQYM010000090.1:0-8268 GCA_964421715.1 uncultured Acidipila sp. | reverse complement strand
AACAAGTACACCGTCTTCCGTCTTGGCAACAACAAGGGCTTCCGCACGATCGGCGAGATACAGCAGGACCTCGACCTCTTCAACATGCCCGTCGAGCTGCGCATCGAGACCGACGGAAAGACGGAGAACAAGCGCATTGACGTGGTGGGCTCGAACTCGCAGTACGTGGTCGATACTTTCGGCCGGCCGCGCCGCATCACCATCGACCCAGAAGGCTGGCTGCTGAAGAACTCGCCCGACATGCAGGTGCGCGTATCCATCCTGCGCGGGCAGCAGCTCGTGGCACAAGGCGATAACGTGGGCGCGCTCGCCGAATATCAGAAGGCGCTGCAGGCCAACTCCGCAAGCTCGTTGGCCAACTATCGTATCGGCGAGGTGCTCTTCATGCAGCACAACTACCAGGCCGCAGCAAACGCCTATCGCGATGCGCTCCGCGGCGACGATGACCCGAAGTGGACCGAGGTCTGGAGTCACATCCAGTTAGGCAAGATCTTCGATGTGACCGGCCAGCGGGACCGCGCCGTAAACGAATATCGCCAGGCCGTGCAGACGAATGACAACACACAGGGTGCGCTCAACGAGGCCCGGCAATACTTGCAGACACCGTACAAGCGGCCCGATAGTGAGTAGAGAGAGAGCGGCAGAGCGCGGTCACTTGCCTGCAAGCACGACAAGGCCACGATTTTCCGCGCCCTGCAAAGCCGAGTGCGCCTGCTGCAGCAGCGCCCAGTCGGCATCCACTCCATCGATTGCCCCTCTCTGCAAGGTACCGGAACGCAGCACCGCGCCGACACGCGCCAGCATAAGTGCATAGGCCAGGCGCGGGTCAGACCCTTGCGCAAGCAGCGTGCGCTCCGTGACACCCACGTAGGCGCTGGTCCCGTCCAGGTGAACGCCTACCCACGGCCTGCCCTCCGCATCGAGGCTCGCCGTACCGGTATTCATGGTTGTGAAGACCCGCCCGGTGAGCCGCTTGCCGCCGTCTTCCTCCTTGGTCGATTCCACGCCTGCTGGCGCAAGCTGACCCTGCTGTGCTGCGGCGCGCAGGGCGCTCTTATACCGCTCGCGGTAGGCCGGCAGAGCCGTTGTGTCCTCGCCACTGCTCTCGCGAGCCTCCCTCGCGGGACTGAATCGGCCACCCACCAGGTAGCTGACTGCGCAGATGGGCAGCTCATTGCCATGGATGGCCAGCAGCGGCAGCAGCCACTTTTTCTGGTAAAAGACAGTCTCGGTTCCCTCGCGCGCCTGGTGACTGCGCGGCATCGCGCTCGGAATCTGCGGAATAGAAGTTGCGCGGTAATGCAGCTCAGGGTGCCGCCTGGCATAGTGGACCATCGAGCGAGCGGCAGACTTCGGGCTCATCATGGCAAAGTCCGTCCAGTAGTTGCGCCGCAGTGCTCCGGGGTAAAAGCTGTTCATCACGCGTGCAGCAAAGTCGGCACAGTTGTTCGTGAACCCGTTGAAGTGCTCGCGGTTCGGAGCATTGTTCCACTTCGCGAGAAAAGCCCTGTCCTGCGCTTCGGTGGTTGTCACGGAAAAGATGTAAACCGTGCGCAGAAAAGTTTCGGCCACGGTATCGCGCCAGTGCGCATTAGGATTTACCTGGCAGTCCTCTGTCACGCACACGGAGCCGAGCGCCTGATGCAGATAGCGCTGCTGCAACAGGTAGCGAATACTCTCCGACGCAAACAGCGGGCGATCTTCCGCGTTCTCCAGTCCATAGAAGAAGATGCTTGCCGGAACCACGTTCCACTCGTAGTCCTGGTCTTCGCTGAACCCCTTGTAGTTCGTCATCACGGAGCCGTGCTCATCCGCATGACACGGCCGCAGGTGCACGGGGCCGTCCGCACAGATGTTTGAGAGATAGACGGCAGAGTGACCGGCACTGGTGTAGCGCGATGCGCCCTGCCCTGTCGAATCACTCAGGATCAACCCGACATCTGCATGCAGCGGCAAAGCCAGCAGAAGTAGTGCAACCACGACGACGCATTGGGGAACTACTCCAGGCATTGTTTCCTACTCACGTATGGCATGGGGATAGGATGCTACTACCAGGCATGGATGTACCCTCGGCGTTGCCCCAGCTCAAGCTGCGTGCCAAACAACGCTTCGAGCGGCTGCTTCTGCAGCAGTTCCTCGCGGGGGCCGTCTGCCAGCACGCGTCCGCCGCGCAGGAAGAGAACGCGGTGGATCTCCGGCAGTATGTCGCCAAGATGATGGGTCACCATGAGGATGCCGGTGCCGGCGCGCGCTACCTGCCGCAGCGCCTCACGAAGTTCATGTTGCGCCGCAAGGTCCAGCGCATTTGCCGGTTCATCCAGCAGCAGCATCTCGGGCCGATGCACCATCGCACGCGCAACCATCACCCGCCGCTGCTCGCCTGCGGACATCTCACCGACCGGTTTGCAAGCGAGGTGCGTCGCATGCAGCAGGGCGAGCGCCGCTTCGGCTCCTGCGCGCATGGCGGAAGTAACGTGAAGGTTGGGCCAGAGACTTGAGGCCGAGAAATAGCCGGCGACGACCGCGTCTAGCCCACTGACGTGCGGCGTGCGCTGGCCGGGCAACTCCGACTGCACCACGCCGAGATGCTGCCGCAGTTGCGAGACGTCCCAGCGCTCGTGGCCCAGCAGCCGCAGCACAGAACCCGGCTGAATCATTGGATAACAGTCCCGTGTGATCGTCTTGATCAGGGTCGACTTGCCGCAGCCATTTGGCCCGAGAATGGCCAGGTGTTCCCCTCGTTCGATTCTGAGAGACACCTCGTGCAGAACAACTGCTTCCCCGCGCGCGACGCTGACTTTCTCCATCTCAAGAAACGGATCCATTCCAGTAGAGTAGTTTCAGCGATGGATTCGAACGAAGACATTCAGAATGCTCTGCCGCTCGGCTTCCGCTTCGGCGCGGTAAAAGCCGGCATCAAGGCCAGCGGCAAGCTGGACTTTGCCTGTGCCGTTCCAGACCAGCCGGCAGCGGCCGCAGTGCTCTTCACAAGCAATCGCGTGGTGGCCGCCCCGATCGCGGTGGGGCGCGCGCACCTGGCCGCAGCACCCGCGGTTCGCGTGGTCGTCATCAACGCCGGCAACGCAAACTGCGCCACCGGCCCGCAAGGCATCCAGGCGTGCGAGGAGGTGTGCCGCGCCACCGCTGTTACCTTTGGCTGCTCGGCCGCCGAGGTCTTTCCTTCCTCGACGGGCATCATCGGTGTGCCGCTTCCTGTAGATAAGCTCACGCGAGCGCTGCCGGACCTTCACTCGGCTGTTGGCCGAACGGCAGAGCATTTCACCAACTTCAGCAGCGCCATCATGACGACGGACACGCGGCTGAAGACTGCCTTTGCCTCCTTCAAGCGTGATGGAGCCACCGTACGCATTGCGGGTGCGTGCAAGGGCGCGGGCATGATCCATCCACAGCTTGTGCCGCACGCCACCATGCTGGTCTATCTGTTTACTGACGCGGACGCGGACGCAGCCGAGCTGCAGCATCAGCTCACGCAGGTTGCGGAGCAGAGTTTTAACCGCATCTCGATTGACGGCGACACTTCCACGAACGACACGGTGCTGCTGCTCGCCTCGGGAGCAAGTGGTGTGACCCTCGCCCGAAATGACGGGGAGTTTGCCGCGGCGCTCGAGTCGGTCTGCATCTCGCTGGCCAGGCAGATTATAGACGATGGCGAAGGCGTGACACACGTCATTGAGCTCGCGGTCAATGGCGCAGCCAGCGACGCTGACGCCCTGCGCGTGGCCAGGGCCATCGCTCATTCGCCCCTCGTCAAGACCGCATGGTCTTCGGCGGATCCGAACTGGGGCCGGCTGATCGCCGCCATTGGCTACTCCGGCGTTCCTATCGATCCGGAGGAGATTGCCATCTGGATCGGCAGTGAGCCCGTCTGTGAACGAGGCGGGCGGGCGGCAGCGTGGGATGAAGCCGCCGCGCACGCCATCATGACCCAGCGGTCCTACACGATACGGATTGAGCTCGGCGCAGGAGGTGGTAGCTGCCGCTTCTGGACGACTGACCTTACCGCTGAATACGTTCGCATCAACGCGGACTATTCCACCTGATCGGCTGCGCTGATCCGGCACTTCGCTATCCGGCACTTCGCTGATCCGGCACCAGGACTGTACGCTTCCTTGTGGCTTGAGGGATGTGTCCTGATGCACGATTTAAGGTGCAGACCGCTTAACCCCGCGCCGTTGTTGTCTTTCGCCCGGATGATAGCGGCTTCTTCACAGGGTTATGCACAAAGCAGTGGAAATTCTCTCCTTTATACCGCCTGCCATCCCACTTTCGCTGCAGCGCCGGCCGCACTCTGGCTGCGTTAGAATGGGAGGTTGCCCACCATGAGCCGCAAGCTACCAGACACAGCACAGGCCGCACCCGCAGCAGCCGGCAAGCACGGTGCTCCTCTGATTGCTGCGCGCACCCTGCGGCAGCTGTACCACGACCTGCGGCACGCGCGTGAGGCGGTCTTTCCGGCTGCGCTGCTGAACCTGCGGGCCGGTGACACGGTGCTCA
The DNA here is from genome assembly GCA_964421715.1 of uncultured Acidipila sp. Taxonomy (GTDB): domain Bacteria; phylum Acidobacteriota; class Terriglobia; order Terriglobales; family Acidobacteriaceae; genus CAYQYM01. The sequence continues at coordinate 3,753 of CAYQYM010000090.1, read as the reverse complement.
CCTCCTCCCCTGGGCTGCTCGAAACCATCAGCCTTCCCCGCGGGGTGCGCGCCGCAGCGGTGGAAGACTTTGCAGCCGCGGTCGGAGTGGCACTTGAAAAAAAACTGCGGCAGAAGGGCGGCATTGTGCTGATGTTCGCCACCGGGCGGCAGCCAGATGCGCGCACGCTCACCCTGCTGGCCCGGGAGCGGCTGCCCCTGGTCGCTGCCATGATCGGCAAGGCGGCCGCGGCAGGTTCCCTGCGGGGCGACGAGACGCGGGATGAAAACCTGCTGCCGGCCATTCCGGTAGACCAGCACGACGCAGTGGCGATATATCGCGTAGCCTTTGAATCTATCCAGCGCGCGCGCAACGGCGGCGGTCCCACTCTCATCCACTGCATACCATTTCACGTGAACAGCAGGCAGCAGGCACAAGATCCTCTTGCGATAATGGAGCATTACCTCACCGGCAAGGGTCTGCTGCGCCGGCAATCGAAACAGTAGCCCACGGAAGGTGCCACAAAGCTTATGAGCACAAAGACAGCGGTCCCCTCACAGTCAGACTTCGCGGCCGAGCTGGCCGAATGGATTGAAGCGTTCGACGAGGTTGTCGTTGCCGAGGGACCGGAGCAGGGTGCCGAGCTGCTGACCGCTCTGCGTCAGCGCGCGGGCGAGGCCGGCATCAGCGTGCCCGGCGAACTGGTGACGCGCTATCACAACACGATCCCGGCGCACGAAGAGCTTCCCTACCCCGGCGACCGCAATCTTGAACGCCGGGTTGAAGCTCTCATTCGCTGGAACGCGATGGCCATGGTGCACGGCCAGAATAAGAAGGATCCCGGCATCGGCGGCCACATCTCCACCTATTCATCGCTGGCCACGCTGCTGGAGGTCGGCTTCAATCACTTTTTTCACGCCAGCTACGGCACCCAGCCGGGCGACTTTATTTACTTCCAGGGCCATGCCTCCCCCGGCGTGTACGCGCGCGCTTATCTCGAAGGACGGCTTACCGACGATCACCTCGTCAACTTCCGCCATGAGCTGCGGGACAAGCCCGGCCTGTCCTCCTATCCGCATCCCTGGCTCATGCCTGATTTCTGGCGCTTCCCGACCGTATCCATGGGCATCGGCCCGCTGAATGCGATCTACCAGGCGCGGTTCATGCGTTACCTCGAGCATCGCAGCCTGATTGAGAAGACCCCGCGCAAGGTGTGGGCCTTCGTCGGCGACGGCGAGACGGACGAGGTGGACACCCTGGGCGCGATTACCGTGGCCTCGCGCGAGAAGCTCGACAACCTGATCTTCGTGGTCAATTGCAACCTGCAGCGGCTGGACGGCCCGGTGCGCGGCAATAAGCGCATTATCGACGAGCTGGAAGGCGTCTTTCGCGGCGCAGGATGGAACGTGATCAAGGTGGTGTGGGGCAGCGATTGGGATCAGCTCTTCGCGAAGGACCACACCGGTCTGCTGCTCAAGCGCATGGAAGAGTGCGTCGATGGGGACTTCCAGGCTTACAAGGCTAAGGGCGGCGCCTATCTGCGGCAGGAGTTCTTCGGCAAGTATCCCGAACTGCTGGAGCTGGTCAGCGACATGACCAACGACGAGCTCGAACGCCTGCACCGCGGCGGCCACGACCCCGTAAAGATCTACAACGCCTACAAGCGTGCCGTGGAGCACACTGGCGGCCCCACGGTCATCCTGGCGAAAACCGTAAAAGGCTACGGGCTGGGCAGCACGCAGGCGCGGAATGCCTCTCACCAGGAGAAAAAGCTAACCGACGACGCGCTGGCCTACTTTGTCGAGCGGTTCGACATCCCCGTGCCGGAGGAGCTGGCCAAGGCTGGCAAGCCATTCCGCCCGGCGCCGGACAGTCCGGAAATCGCCTACATGAAGCAGCGCCGCGAGGCACTGGGCGGCTACCTGCCTAAGCGCGAGGTGCCGAAAATCGACTTCGTAACGCCGCCGCTGGACTACTTCGGCGAGTGGATCGGCGGCTCGAAGGGCCGCGAGGTCTCGACCACCATGGGCTTTGTGAGCATCCTGCGCCACCTGCTCAAAGACCCGAAGAACGGCAAGCTGATCGTGCCCATCGTTCCGGACGAAGGCCGCACCTTTGGCCTTGAGTCGGCGATCCGCCAGGTAGGCATCTACGCCAGCGAAGGGCAGAAGTACAAGCCGCACGACGTGGACATGCTGCTTTACTACCGCGAGGAGCAGGACGGGCAGATTCTCGAAGAGGGCATCACCGAGGCGGGCTCTATGGCCTCGTTCACCGCGGCAGGCGCAGCTTACTACAACTACCGCGTGCCCGCGATTCCCTTCTACATGTACTACTCGATGTTCGGCTTCCAGCGTGTCGGAGACATGATCTGGGCGTTTGCCGACGCGCGCGGCAAAGGCTTCCTGATGGGCGGCACCGCCGGGCGCACCACCATGCTGGGCGAGGGGCTGCAGCACCAGGATGGCCACAGCCACCTGATCGCCAGCACCGTGCCTACCTGCCTCAGCTACGATCCGGCCTACGTCTACGAGCTCGCCGTAATTGTGCGCGACGGCCTGCGGCGCATGTACGAGCGGAACGAGCCTGTCTTCTACTACATCACGATGTACAACGAAGACTACGCGATGCCAGCCATGCCCGAGGGCTCGGAAGAGGGCATTCTGCGCGGCATTTACAAATTTCGCGCGGCCCCCGGCGGCAAAGCGGTGGCACAGTTGTTTGGCAGCGGCCCCATCCTGAACGAGTCGCTGCGCGCCCAGTCGATTCTCGCAGAGAAATATGGTGTGCAGGCCGACGTGTGGAGCGTGACCAGCTACAACGAACTGCGGCGCGATGCTCTTTCCGTCGAGCGGCACAACCGGCTGCACCCGGCCGAGCCGGAACGCACGCCCTACGTTTTAAGTGCGCTCAAGGGTGCAAGGGGACCGATCATCGCCGCGAGCGACTACATGAAGACGATGGCCGACCAGCTCGCTCCATGGCTGGCGCCGCGCCTGGTCACCCTGGGCACGGACGGCTTCGGCCGCAGCGACAACCGCGAACACCTGCGGCGGCATTTCGAGGTGAGTGCGGAATCAATCGTCGCAGCCACGCTTTCAAAGCTCGCTCGTGACGGCAAGTTCAGTGCAGCGCAGGCGCAGCAGGCCTTCGCCGAGCTGGGTGTCAACACCGAGGCCGCCGACCCCGCCTACGCTTGAGTCCCGTGGCGGGCCCGCAATCTACCGGCTAAATGCTTTTGGATGGCGGGCCGGCCTGCCGCTCCCAACTTGTCACGTTCCCAGCTTTCCTCTAGCCTTGCAGCTAACCCTGTGGGACCTACGTCGGTCTAAGCACATATATTCTGGAACTCCTCATTGAGGTGCTAGTGAAGAAGGCCTTGCTGCAGCTCGCGCTGTTTTCGCTGCCGGTCACCGCGGCTGCCGCACAGGATGTTCCGGCAAGCTACCGGCCCGCACTTCCGGTTAAGCACTCGGCCGCGCAGGGTTCCACCTACGTTCCCATCGATAACTGGATCTACCCGGCGTTGCAGCGCCTTCAGGGGCTTGGCTATCTCGACACGGGCTACCTCGGCATCCGCCCATGGACGCGGCTCAGCATTCTGCACATGCTGGAGCAGACCGCAGATCGACTGGACGCGGAGAAGAACAACGACGAAGCGCGGGACATCTACCTGGCAGTGCGCAAGGATCTCCAACCGGACCTCGACAACCTATCCAGGCGGCCAGTGCATGCGGTGGTGGACTCGGTCTACACCCGCTCGCTCGGCATCAC
>CAYQYM010000089.1:0-8280 GCA_964421715.1 uncultured Acidipila sp. | reverse complement strand
GCTCTACTGGCGCGTGGTGGAGCTGGACTACGGAAAGATCTATGCCGGGCCCGGGGTAAAGACGGCAAGCATCAGCACGGGGGTTGTGTTCCGGTTGTGGTGATTGGGCCATTTCGTCGCACCTGGATCTACAGGGCCGCCAAAATCATAGATCGTCGCCGTGGAGGTCACGCCGCCTTTGCGCCCAGGGCAGCCGAGGCAGGTATCAGCGGCTGTGGCTACGCCGACCCGGGGACCGGTGCATGGGCCAGGTAACTTGACGAACGCCCGGTAAATGTTTTCGGATGGGTCGCGCTCATTCCATCTCACGAGGCCCTCCTCATGCAACGACGCACCTTTCTCAAAGCCGGATCGCTTGCCTCCGCCGCCTGCCTGCTCTCATCGCGCAGGGTCTTTGCGCAGAGCGCGGACGCGCACATCGAAGTACTGCTGGAGGAGCCCATCGACACCATCTCTCCACTGATCTACGGCCACTTCATCGAAGAGCTGGGAGCGGTGGTTTACGACGGTGTGTGGGTGGGAGAAAACTCGAAGATCAAAAACACGAACGGCATTCGCACGGCACTGCTGGACCGGCTGCGCGCGATCAAGGCGCCGGTGATCCGCTGGCCGGGCGGCTGCTTTGCAGACAGCTACGACTGGCGGGACGGCGTGGGCCCGAAGGACAAGCGCCCGAGGCGCACGGATTTCTGGGTGGATGACCCCGATACGAAGGCGCTGCCAAACAGCGCTCCGCAGAAGTTCGACCCGAACCAGTTTGGCACGGACGACTTCATGCGGCTGTGCCGGCTGAGCGGAGCGGAGCCCTACCTGGCGGCGAACCTGCGCAGCCTGCCTGCGTATGTTTTCGACCAGTGGGTGGAGTACTGCAATGCGCCGGCGGGCGCTTCAACGTGGGCGAATGTGCGCGCGCAGGGCGGCACGAGCGAGCCCTACAACGTGCAGTTCTGGGGCGTGGGCAATGAGAGCTGGGGCTGCGGCGGCAACTTTTCCCCGGAGCAGTATGCCTCCGAGTACCGCCGCTTCCAGTCATGGGTGCCTGCCTACGGAGTGCCTCTCAAGCTGGTCGCCTCAGGACCGAACAGCGACGATGTGCAGTGGACCGAGAAATTTTTTGCGAACATCTTCGGGGAGCGGCGCATCCGGCCACCATTCGGCTGGTCGCTGCACTATTACACCTTCCTGCCGCAGGCGCTGCGCTTTGCGGATGCGGACGTCTACCCGGGCTACGCGAAGGCGGACCGCATGGAGCAGATAATTCGTGACCACTGGGCGGCGATGGGCGTTTACGACCGCGAGCACAAGACAAAGCTGATCGTGGACGAGTATGGACCGTGGTACCGCTTCAGCGAAACGAGGCTGGACCCGACGCATGTGCTGGGCCAGCAGCTCACGGTGCGCGACGCGATCATGACGGCGCTGACGCTGGACATCTTCAACCGCAACCCGGAGAAGGTGGCCATGGCCAACTGCGCGCAGCTCATCAACTGCATCGACTCGCTGTTCCTCTCGCACGAGGACAACTTCATCGTGACGCCGGTGTATCACGTCTTTGACCTGTACAAGGGCCACCAGGGCGGCCAGGCCGTGCGCACCGAGTTTGCCGCGCCGGCGCTGACCTTTGCAGATGATCCGAAGAGCACCGGCTCCAGCGAGGACGGCACCTCACAGAAGGCGGCGGTGCAGCAGGGCCGGCTGTGGGGGCTGAACGGCTCGGCTTCTGTGAACGGGAAGAATCTGACGCTGACTGTGACGAACCCGCACCTGAGCGAGCCGCGCGACGCCGAGATCTATCTTCGCGGGGCGAGTGCAGCCACGGCCGCGGCCGTGGTGCTGGGCGGCGGAGATACGCACCAGCACAATACCTTCAGTGACCCGGACGCGGTGAAGACGCGCACAGCGACGGCGCAGGTGAGCGGCAGCATGGTCCGGTTCAGCTTTCCGCCTTCCTCGGTCACGAAGCTGGAGATTGCACTGGTCTAGGGCTGCGGGGCAGAGGCACTGGCTCCCGTGCTGTCTTCGCTTGCAGAGAGCGCGTAAACGCGGACGTAATCGACGAGCATCTCTGCCGGAAAGCGGGTGGTGGCGTCGGGAGAGCCGGGCCAGTCTCCGCCGATGGCGAGGTTGAGCAGCAGAAACTGCTTGCCGGAGTCGAAGGGCCACACTGCGCCCGGTGGCAGCATGTCTTGCGTGTAGGTCGCGTAGATGTGCGAGGGATCATCGTAGTAGTAGTCGATGCGCCCCGGCGACCAAAGCATGCCGTAGACGTGGAAATCGTCGCCGAGGCTTTTGCCCTCTGCGAGCATGCTGGAGGTGGAGAGCGGCGTGCCGGAGAAGCCTGTGCCGTGCACGGAGCCGAAGAGCGTAGCCGGAAGATGGCCCACGTTTTCCATGATGTCGAGCTCGCCCGAGGCAGGCCAGCCGCGCTCGCCGATGTTGTCGCCGAGCATCCAGAAGGCCGGCCACACGCCCTGGCCCTTGGGGATGCGGATGCGGGCCTCGATGCGTCCGTACTGAAAGCTGCGCAGGCCCTCCGACTTGAGCCGGGCCGAGGTGTAGCCGCCGGCGGCCGTGTGGCGCGCAACGATGTGCAGGTAGCCGCCCTGCTCGAAGGCGTTAAGGGCTTCCTTCACGCAGGGTGCAGCCGCGCTCTGAGGTGCGCAATAGGTCTCGAGTTCTTGATTGCCCCAGCCTCCGCCGCCAGTCTCGAACTTCCAGTTCCGGGTGTCGGGCGACACGCTGCCATTGAACTCATCACTCCAGAGAAGTTACCTCCCGCCGGGAGGGTGCTGCGTCTGCGTCTGGGCAGTGCCGAGCGCTGAAGGCGCCTCGGCGCCGAGCAGAGACAGGGCGGCAGAGAGCAGCGTGAAAGCGTTGGCAGCAGCGATGGCTCGGCGGAGAGGCACAGGCATGGCAACGTTGTAGCCGCCAGGGACAATGCGATGCAAGCGCAATTCACCGAACCTTCACAGAGAGTCCACGCTGCGTTGAAAGACTGCTCTTAAGCTGTGGCAGTACTCATTTCCATCTTTCCGTAAGTACAACCCCTATGAATTTCGGAGGCCTGTTCTTTGAAGCGCACTCTTCTGTTCCTTTCCGCGATGTGCATGCTGCTGGGTATTTCCTGTTTCGCACAGTTTGAAAATGCCTCGGTACTCGGCACGGTACGCGACAGCTCCGGCGCGGCGGTTGTGCAGGGCACGGTGACCCTGCGCAACAGGAACACCGGCGTGACGACGACGACCGCAACCAACGGCTCGGGCGAGTATGAGTTTCCCGATGTCAAAATTGGGCAGTACGAATTGAAGGCCGAGGCGCCGGGCTTCTCGACGACGACGACCAACCCCTTTCAGGTGCAGGTGGGCGCAAGGCAGCGCGTGGATCTGCGCCTGGCGGTGAGCGGCGCCGAGCAGTCCGTGACAGTAACCGCGGCAGCGGCGCTGCTTGAAACGGACTCGAGCGACCGCGGGCAGGTGATCGGTACGGGACCGGTGGTGAACCTGCCGCTCAATGGACGCGCCTATGCGGACCTGGCGCTGCTGGTACCGGGTGTACGCAAGTCCGTGCTCGAAAACCAGACGACGACCAGCCGCGATGCTTCGTTCAACGTGAACGGACTGCGAAGCCAGTTCAACAACTTCATCCTGGACGGGCTGGACAACAACGCTTACGGCACCTCGAACCAGGGATTTTCCAACCAGGCCATCCAGTTGAGCCCCGATGCACTGGCCGAATTCAAGGTGATGACAGACAACTACAGCGCCGAATACGGCCACTCGGCCGGCGCGGTGATCGATGCGGCGACACGCAGCGGGACGAACGAGTTTCACGGGGTGGTATACGACTACCTGCGCAACACGGCGCTGAATGCGATTGGACCCTTTCAACCGAACGGGAACCAAAAGCCGGTACTTGTCCAGAACCAGTTTGGCGCGACCACAGGAGGCCCGCTGCTGCGGAACAAGGCGTTCTTCTTCGGCGACTACGAGGGCTTCCGTAATGTGCAGAAAAGCTTCACGACGGCGACGATTCCGAATACGCAGATGCGCAGCGGTAAATTCGTGGACGGAAATGGCAATCCGATCCCGGTAATGAATCCTTACACCGGCGCGGTGTTCGCTGACGGGCAGGTACCGGCAGGAGACATCAACCCGCTGGCGCGCCTGGTGATGGGGGCGCTGCCCGCGCCAAGCATTGGCGCGATCACAAACAACTACTTTTCGTTTCCGGAAGGCAGGATCCGGTACGACAAGGGTGACATTCGTGCGGACTACAACTTCAATTCGCGGCTGAACAGCTTCTTCCGGTTCAGCGAGCGGCAGGCCTACATCTTTGATCCATCAAACCTGCCGCTGCCGGCCGGCGGCAGCGGCAACGGAAACACACGCATCTTCAACCAGCAGATTGCCGCAGGTGCGACGTGGATGCTGAATGCCCGCTCGACGCTCGACGCGCGCGTCGGCTTCACATGGACCGAGGGGGGCAAGTCGCCGGCCAACGTGGGCCTGCCGAGTCTGCTGGTCCAGGCTGGTCTGCCCAACATCCCAACTGACCCGCGCATAGCCGGCGCGCTGAACACGCAGAGTCTCTCGTTCTTCTCCCCGCTGGGACGGCAGGGCAGCAGCCCGCAGTTTCAAAATCCTTATGTCGTAAATCCCACCGTGAACTACACCACGCTGCGCGGGCATCACAGCCTGAAGTTCGGGTACGAATACCAGGCCATCTACACCGCCATCGACGACTTTCACCCGAAGTACGGGCAGGATATCTACCTGGGCGGATTCAGCAAACCGGCCGGCATTACAGTGCCTGCTGACCAGAAGAACTACTACTCGGCAGCTTATGCGCTGACGGATTTTCTGTACGGTGCCCGGAGCCAGTACCAGCTGAACAACATTGCCATCGTGGACTACAACCAGCGTATGAACTTCCTCTATGGGCAGGACGACTGGCGCGTAAGCCAGCGTCTGACGCTCAACCTGGGACTGCGTTACGAGCTGGGCACGCCGCAGTGGGTTTCAGACAACCGGCTGGCGAACTTCGACCCTGCCACGAATTCGCTGATCCAGGCCAGGCCGGGCTCGCTGTACGACCGCGCGCTGGTCCAGATGCAGAAGACCAACTTCGGGCCGCGCGTGGGCTTCGCCTTCCAGGCGACGCCACGTACAGTGGTCCGGTCTGCTTACGGATCAGTTATATGCAATTCAACCGCATGGGTGGAGAGAATCTGCTGGCCTACAACGGACCGGCGATCGTGGACGCGACGATCGACCAGTTGCCGCCTGCCGTAAGCGGCGGGCTCCCGCTCTGCACCAGCACGACCAGCAATCCACTGACCTGCTTCCGCGCGACGCAGCAGGGCTATCCGGATAATTTTGCGAGCCCGTCGAACTTCAACCCGCTGAAGTCGCAGGCTCGCTACATCCCGAAGGACAACCCGACCAGCTATGTACAGAGCTACCACCTGACAGTGCAGCAGCAGCTTGGCCCGGACACGGCGTTCGACATTGCGTATGTGGGCAACCGCGGTGTGCACCTGCAGATCCTGGGCGACTACAACCAGGCAGCGGCGCAGCAGCCGGGCGGTTCGCTTTCGTTGCAGGCGCGGCGGCCCATCGCCAGCTTCGCCGCAATCGAGATTGCGTTTGGCGGCGGCGTCTCCACCTACAACGCGCTGCAGGCCAAGCTCGAGCATCGTTACCGGAACGGACTTTACGTGCTGAACTCTTTCACCTGGTCGCATGCGACAGACGACGCAGCCGGGCACCTCGAAAACGTAAACGGGGACAACAGTCGTGTGAACATCTACAACATCCGCGCGGACTATGGGCGGTCAAATTACGATCAGCCTCTCAACGATACGCTGAGCCTGATCTACGATCTGCCCTATGGGCATGGGCGCCGTTTTGGCAGCAGCAGCGGCCGGCTGGAAGACCTTGTGCTTGGGGGCTGGCAACTGACGGCCATCAACCAGGCGACCAGTGGGCTTCCCGTGAACCTTAGCTATAACGCCACGTCAACGCAGACGGTCAGCGGGTTGCTGACCTATCGGCCAAACCGGCTCGGAGATCCGCAGGCGAACACAACCCCGGTAAAGACAGCGACGTCGCTGAGCGGATACTTCAACAAGGCGAACCTGGCCATCCCTGCCTCGGGTTCGCCGTTCGGCAACGCGCAGCGTAACATCGGCCGCGGGCCGGCCTACAATAATCTCGATCTTGGGCTGCACAAGCAGTTCCGGCTGTGGTCCGAAGCAAGCAACCTGGAGTTCCGTGCCGAGGCATTCAACGTGCTGAACCACGTCAACTACACCGTGCCGGACGGCAACCTGAGCAACGCCGGATTCGGCAGCATCACCTCATCCTACCCGGCGCGTCAGCTGCAGTTTGCGCTGCGGCTGAGCTACTGAAGGAGGACTGGCCGGATGAATCGGCGTGAATTTTCTACTCTCGCCCTCGGCTCCGCAGGCTTCGCGCTGACGCGCTCCTTGTGGGCCCGGGAGGCGCATGCGGCCGCCCCGGAGCGGTACTTCTACTTCGCCGTGGTCGCGGACCCGCACATTATTGACAGTTTCTATCACGGCCACGAGAGCAACCAGCTCGACACGGAGAGCCTGCAGCACAGCGCGGCCAGGCTTACCTCCGCCCGCGAGCTGATCAACAGCCTGCGCCCGAAGATCGAACAGACATTCCTGGTCGGCGACTACATTCACAATTATCCTTCGCCGGATTATGACTTCTACTTCAAGAACCAGACGCGGCTGGACAACGCCAAGGCAATCACGGAGCAGTTCACGATGCCGGTGCATGTGGGCTTCGGCAACCACGACTACGGCGTGCCCGAAGTGTCGCGGGAGATGAGCCATCGCCTGTTCAAGGCGAAGTTCAACCTGGAGCCCTACTATTCGCTGGACTACAAGGGCTACAAGTTCGTCCACCTGAACAACTTTCTCGGCGCGACGTGGGACCACGCCGCGCAGGAGTTCTCACCCAATACCGGATCGCTGGGGAGAACGCAGCTGGAGTGGTTCGAGGCCGAGCTCAGGCAGGGCAGGCCGACCTTCGTCTTCATCCATTACCCACTGCTGATAGTGCAGGATGTGGAATTTGGAGACTTCGGGCTGCACCCCCTGCTGCGCAAGTACAAGGACATAATTCAGCTTGTGATCTCCGGACACATGCACAAGTGGATCGACTTCGCGCACACCTACGGGCCGCAGCACTACGTGATGGCGGCGACGCGGTACGACCCGAATGCGTACATGCTGATGGAGGTCGATACCGCGAAACAGACCTGGCGCTTCATGAATGCGAGCCTGGTGGAGTGGTCGACGCATTACAGCCAGCCCTACCATCCAGGGGCATAAGAAGGGGTCCTTAAGCATAGGGGCCAGGGGTTTACTTCGATGGCTGCTTTCCTTGCTGGTCGGCCAGGATGGCCAACAGCCGGGCGCGTACTTCCTCCGAGGTTGCCATGGCCCGCGCGTAAGAGTGCTCCCGCTCGCGCTCGATCGCGCTGCGCAGCGCCGCTGCGTCGTCGCCCAGAGCCCTGGCTCCTTCTTCGGCCAGCACCAGCCAATCGTGCCAGGCCCCGATGCGGTCCTGCAGCTTGCGCAGCTGCCTGGCCACCTCGTGGGCCGGCTGGCTGCCGGGAGCTGGAGTGGTTGCCGCGCCAGCGGCCGTAGCTGATCTGGCAACTGCGGCTGCTTTCCCGGTTGAGGTCTCGCTCAGATAGCGAGCTTTCTTCGCGCCCTTGCGAAATTCGTGCAGGTTCGCAACGTCGAGCTCGGGCAGGCTCTGCGACAGGTGCGCAAAGTCCCGCAGCGCCAGCATCCAGGCAGGTTCGGCCAGGTTACGCGCGGTGATACGGTCATCGTTCCGGCTATCGTGCGCCCGGCTGTGCTTCCGGCGGTGATGCTGCTCGTGGCTGCCGCGGGCCGCAAGTTTCAGGAACCGCGCCTCGGCGCGTTCCAGGCGACCGGCCAGCTTCTTCGCGCGGCGCTCAAGACGTAAGGCGTGTTTCGCGCGCGCTTTTCGCAGCCAGCGCTCCAGCGGCCCAGCTTGCTGCGCCAGCCGTTCGTCCGCAGCGGTCACCGCCGCCAGCAGCTTGCGATGCACATCCAGATCGCGCACGGGCGCAGCCGCCCGCCGCAGCCGCTTGAGGTGCCTGAGCCACCGGCGCGCGGACCGCTCCAGTTTATACCCGGAACTTCTTATCCGGTGGCCCGTCTGCTTGCGCACGACCGGCTCCATCAGCGCTTCTATGCGGCGAGTGCCCGTG
>CAYQYM010000088.1:0-8329 GCA_964421715.1 uncultured Acidipila sp. | reverse complement strand
CGCTGACGCTGTTCACATGCGGCGGCATGGGCACATTGGTGTTTGCGCTGCCAGCCGCAATCGGCGCGAATATCGCCTGCCCCGATCGCGTGGTGTGGGCCATCGCCGGCGATGGAGGTTTTCATATGACTGCCGCCGAGCTCTCTACCATCGCCCAGGAGAAGCTCGACCTGAACATCGCCATCGTGAATAACGGGTACCTGGGCATGGTGCGGCAGTGGCAGGAGTTCTTCTACGAGAAGAACTACGAGTCCTCGCCGATCCTGAGCCCGGACTTCGTCAAGCTTGCCGAGGCGCACGGCATCCCGGGCATCGCGGTTCGCACGCGGGCTGAGGTGCTGCCTGCCGTGGCTGAGGCGCGCCGCCGCAAAAGGCCGTTCCTGATCAACTTTCTGGTGGAAAAAGAAGACTCCGTCTATCCGATGATTCCCGCCGGCGCGGCTCTGCATGAGATGATTCGCCGTCCCGGTAACCCGATGATTGAAACCGCGGAGGACGCCTAACCGATGCTGCACACTTTCGTCGCAATGGTCGAAGATAAGCCGGGCGTGCTCACCCGCGTGGCTTCGCTCTTCCGGCGCCTCAACATCAACATCGTGTCGCTCACCGTTGGCCGATCTGAGCGTAACGGTATCTCGCGTATGACGATTGTGTGCGAGGCCTCGCCCTCGGCCGGCCATCGCATCATGGCCAGTCTTTACAAGATTGAGAATGTGCGCGAGGTGGACGACGTGGGCCAGCTCTCCTGCGTCACGCGTGAGCTGGCTCTCATCAAGGTCGCGGCCACGCCCAGGACCCGCTCCCACATCTTCGAGCTGGCTGAGGTCTTCCGCGCCCGCATCGTCGATCTTGCGCCGGAGTCGCTGATGATGGAGATCACCGGGGTGGAAAGCAAGATTGAAGGACTGCTCCAGGTGCTGGCTGAAAGCGACGACCGCGTTCTTGAAGTCTCCCGCACCGGCCGCATGGTGATGCGGCGCGGAGAGCACACCAGCCGGGTGCTGGAGGCCATGCGCCTGCCCGGCAGCACGCGAGGCCAGGCTGCCGGCGAGCAGGACACCGACTCCGATCCGGACGCAAGCACCGCGCTTATGGCGGACGAATCCGGACTCTGAAGAATTGAAATCTCAAACAAAAGGAAAGAAGCATGGCTAAGACGTACCACGACCAGGATGCCGACCTCTCGCTTATTCAGCGGAAAAAGGTAGCCATCATAGGCTACGGCTCGCAGGGCCACGCGCACGCGCTCAACCTTAGGGACTCGGGCGTCAAGGTCCGCATCGGCCTGCCTATTACAAGCCGGTCGATAGAAAAGGCGAAGAAGACGGGTCTTGAGGTAAGCTCAGTCTCCGATGCTGCCGCCTGGGCAGACGTCATCATGATTCTTGCGCCCGACACATCCCAGGCGAAGATCTACGACGAGGAGATCAGGCGGCATCTCAAGCCGGGCAAGACGCTGATGTTCGCGCATGGCTTCAACATCCGCTATGGCACCATCACCCCGCCTGCGGAGGTCGATGTCTCGCTGGCTGCGCCGAAAGCGCCAGGCCACCGTGTGCGCGAGGTCTTCACCGAGGGTGGCGGCACGCCGGGGCTCATCGCTATTCACCAGGATGCAAGCGGCCATGCGCACTCGCTCGCACTCTCCTATGCCAAGGGCATCGGCTGCACGCGCGCGGGAGTCATCGAGACCACGTTTACCGAGGAGACGGAAACGGACCTCTTCGGCGAGCAGGCCGTGCTCTGCGGCGGCACAGCGGCGCTGGTCAAGGCCGGCTTCGATACGCTGGTGGAGGCAGGCTACCAGCCCGAGGTGGCCTACTTCGAGTGCCTGCATGAACTCAAGCTCATCGTCGACCTGATGTACCGCGGCGGCCTGGCCTACATGCGCTATTCCATCTCAGATACCGCCGAGTATGGAGACTACGTTGCCGGCCCGCGCATTGTGACGGACGAGACCAGGAAAGCAATGAAGCAGCTGCTCACCGATATCCAGGACGGAACGTTCGCGAAGAACTGGATCCGCGAAAACCAGGCCGGCCGCGAGAACTTCGAGGCGACGCGCGAGCGAGAGGCCGGGCACCCGATTGAGGCAGTCGGTGCAAAGCTGCGCGCCGCCATGCCGTTTCTCGATCCAGTCACGGTGAAGGACAACACTCCGCAACCAGCGCTGCAATCCTAGCGGAGCAAAGGGCGCCTGCATCGGCGCCCTTTGCCTGCCCGTGCCAGAACATCCTCTCCGACCTACCAGGAATCGCATCGCCGCCTTTGGAATAAGGGAGTAGAGATCCTACCGCCTTAGGGTGTAGCTTGCCTACACCATGCGATACCAGAACCGGATCGAACTTCTGCAGGGCACGCTGGACATGCTCATCCTCGAGACCCTGCGCTGGGGGCCGTCTCACGGCTATGGCCTTAGCCAGAGCATTCGCACGCAGTCCGGTGAGGTGCTCACGATTGAGACAGGCTCGCTCTACCCGGCGCTGCACCGGCTTGAGCGCCAGGGCTGGCTTCGCTCAGCGTGGAAGCAGACCGAGGCCGGCCAGCGCGCAAAGTTCTACCACTTGACGGCGGCGGGCCGGAGACAGCTGGCGCGCGACCGCGAACGCTGGCAGCAGATGGTCTCCGCGATTGATGCTGTGCTCAACCCTGTTCGTTAACGGCTGATTCTTCCCAGGAGGATAAGCATGCGACCGTGGCAACGCCGGAAATCCGAGCTGGACGAAGAGATTGCCGCCCACATCGAGATGGCCGTGGCGGACCGAGTGGCAGCCGGGGAGGCGCACGAAGCTGCGCGCCAGGCCGTGCTGCGCGAGTTCGGCAACAGCGGCCTGGTGAAGGACACGGTGCGCAGTACCTGGGGCTGGCAATGGGCAGAGTCGCTGCTTGAGGACATCCGCTACGCTGTCCGCGTCCTGCGCAAGGCTCCGGCATTCACCATTACGGTGGTGGGCACGTTGATGCTTGGCATCGCCGCGGCTGCAGCCATGTTCACCGTGGTGGACAAAGTGCTGCTGCGGCCGCTGCCCTTCCAATCGCCGGGCACGCTCGTAGTGATTCAGGAGGCCCGCAGCAACGCAACGCGTGGCTGGGATGCCACCTGGCTGGATGTGCAGGAGTGGCGGCGCTGGAACCACGGCCTGGCGGATATAGCCGTGTTCAGGCCGGTAAGCGGCCGCAATTTCCTCGATGCCGGCGGACTCTCCACGCAGGTCACCGTGAGCGGCGTCAGCTCGAATCTGTTCTCGCTGCTCGGCGTTCAACCGCGGCTGGGCCGCGGCTTTGATGGGACGGACGTCTTTGCCACCACTGCGGACACGCAATCGATCCTTCTGGGCGACCACCTCTGGCGTACGGCGCTTCATGCCGACCCACATGCGCTGGGGCGAACTGTCCTGCTCAGCGGCAAGCCGCGCATCGTGGCCGGGGTCATGCCACCGGGTTTCAGCTTTCCGTTCCAGGCTTACGGCTTCAATCAGTCCCTGGATCAGGCCTGGCTGCCGATTGAACTCTCCGCTGCGGACGGCGTGCGCAGCAATGACTCACCGCAATACGAAGCGATCGGCCGGCTCAAGCCGCGCGTGGGCGTAGCGGCCGCAGCGGCCGACCTGAATACGCTACAGGCACAGGTAGTGAAGGGCTACTCCGACCCCGAGGCTCGCGACAGTCATGCCAAAGTCCTGGTAACCTCCTACGCCGAAACACTGGTAGAGGCTGGAACCCGGAAGGCGCTCGGTGCGCTGCTGGCCGCCTCAGGCCTGCTGTGGCTGATCGCCTGCGCGAATGCGACCAACCTGATGCTGGCGCGGACCAGCGCGCGCGAACGCGAACTGGCCGTGCGCGGTGCGCTGGGAGCCGGCAGCCTGCGCATCGCACAGCAGATGCTGGTGGAAGGGCTGCTGCTGAGCGGAGCGGCCACGCTGCTGGGTACGGGCATCGCATGGATTTCTGTTCGCATGCTTGCGCGCTCGCTCAACCGTATTCTGCCGCTGCCCGTGGACGCGGCGCCAAGCCCCACGCTGCTGTTGGGCCTCGCCTCGCTGACTCTGCTCTCGGCGCTCACCGCGGCGGCATGGCCGGGCTGGAAGGCCTCGCACGCACCCATCGAGCCAGCCCTGCGCCAGGGAGGGCAGCAGAGCGGCATAACACGCGCCGACCGCAGGCTGCGCAGCGCGCTTGTCGTGACGGAGATCGCGCTCTCGCTCACGCTGCTGGCCTCCTGCGGTCTGCTGCTGCGCACGCTTTACGCCTTGCGGCACGTGCCGCTCGGCTTTCGCACGGATCACATCCTGGTCGCGAATCTCGCCATCCCGGGTTACCAGTTCGCCGGCAGGAGCCTTACCTCTGACCTCTACCTGCCACTGCTTGAGCGGGTGCAGCACATGCCGGGCGTGCAATCGGCCGGCCTGATGAACGAGGTACCGCTCGGCAGAACATTCACCATGAGTCTGACTCTTTATGACGGCAAGATGAAAGATGTGCAGAGTCTCTTTCAAGGCGTTACGCCGTCGATTCAGCAGGTGTATGGCTTCACGGTGCTGCGTGGGCGCTACTTCCGTGCCCAGGACACGGCCGGCTCCGAGCCCGTGGTTGTGGTGAACCGTGCATTTGCCCGGTCCTTTGCGCCCACGGAGCAGGACCCCGGCAAGGTGATCGGTAAGCAGCTGCTCAGCCTGAAGAAGGGCGGCAATCACGCCACCATCGTCGGTGTCGTGGACGATACCCGCCAGGCCACCATCGCGCAGCCATCGCATCCGGAGGTGCAGGTATCGCTTGCGCAGATCACGCCCGAGAGCGGCTTCTACATGGCCATGGAAGGCATTGCCATGGACCTGGCAGTGCGCACGGAGCAGCGGCCGGAGTCGATGATCGCCTCACTGCGCGCGGTCCTCCGGCAGGCCAGCCCGGCCCTGGCCAACAGCAACTTCACGACGATGGATGAGGTGGTGGAGGACTCCTTTGGCAGCCAGCGCCTGGCGGCGCATCTGCTGGAGATATTTGCAGGGACCGCGCTGCTGCTTTCCGTGGCCGGCCTTTACGGGCTGCTGGCCTAGGTGGTCACGCAGCGCACGCGCGAACTTGGCTTGCGCATCGCGCTGGGAGCGAGCCGCGGCATCGTGGTGTGGCTGGTGATGCGGCAGGCGGCCTGGATGCTGATGACGGGCGTGGCGCTGGGGCTAGCGCTTGCCTTCGCCGCGGGCCGGCTGCTGGCCGGCTTTCTTTACGGAGTGAGCGCGCGGGATGGATGGACGATGGCGGCCGTCGCTGCGCTGCTGCTGGCCAGCGGTGCGGCCGCAGCGTGGCTGCCCGCGCGCAGAGCCTCCCGTGTTGACCCGATGGAGAGCCTGCGCGCGGAGTAGCCGGATTTATTCCTGCGGCTTCTCGGGCGGCTTTTTGTCCTCGTCCTTGTTGCCGCCGCCGAAGAGCCTGCTGAAGAAGCCGCGTTTCTTCTTAGGCTGCTGTTGCTGCTGGTCCTGGTTGGCCGCCTGTGCCGGCTGCTGCCCAGCCGGTGGGCCGGGCTGCGGCGGCGCAGGCGACGGAGTTACAGGCCGGGCCTGCACTGGCTGCCCGGCAGGCGCAACCGACTTCTCTCCCAGCCCGAATATCTTCTGAAAGATGTTGCGCTGATCGCCGTTAGCGTGGTCGCAGGTGTCAGTAGGCTGCGTTCCGTCAAGAAAGGCAGCGGTGTAGTCTTCCGGGCAACTCGCGTCGGCGAGCAGGTTGGTCGTCTTGTCCAGCTTTACGATCGCGATGCCGTCCGGAGCGTTGAAATCCTTAGTGTCTGAATACTCGGGCAGCTTGATGGCGCGTTTCATGAAGTTGGCCCAGACAGGCAGGGCGGCTTTTGCGCCCTCGATCTTGATGTCCGAGTAATCGTCGTTGCCCACCCACACGATGCAGAGCAGATTGGAAGTGAACCCTGCGAACCACGCGTCGTGCGAGGTGCCGGTCTTGCCAGCGGCAGGCGGCCGAAAATCATACTGCGAACGGACGGCCGCAGCCGTACCGTTGTTGATGACCGCCTCCATCAGGCTCAGGGTGAGGTAGGCTGCGCGTGGGTCCAGCACCGGCCTGGAGCTCTGTGGCGGGTCCACGATCGGGTCGCCGTTTGACGAGCGCACGCTGGCAAGCATCCACGGGTCCAGCTTTACGCCGCCGTTCGCGAAGACGGTGTAAGCGCCCGCCATCTCGAGCGGGGTAGCGTCATATGCGCCAATGGCGACCGACGGCGTGCCACGCGCGCTTTTGATGCCCGCATCGCGCGCCAGGGCCGCCACGTTATTAAAGCCGACCATCTGTCCCAGCGCGATCGTCGCGTTATTGCGCGACTCCATCAGTGCATAGCGCGCCGTGATCTCGTCCTCATACTTGCCGCCGAAGTTGCGCGGCGTGTACTCCTGGTTATCGAAGGTGAAGGTGGTCTGCTGGTCATTCAGCAGGGTGACGGGCGTGAACAGGCCCGCCGAGCTGCCGTCCGGGTTCTGCAGCGGCGTGCCCGCCAGGCTTGTGTTGAAAGCAGCCGCGTAGGTGAATGGTTTGAAGATGGAGCCGGTAGGCCGATGCGTGACAGCGTGGTTGAACTGGCTCATGCCGTAGTCGCGGCCGCCCACCAGCGCGAGCACCTGGCCGGTGTGCGGGTTGAGCGCAATCAGGGCGACCTGCGGATACGTGACTGGCCCGGCAGCCTCCGGCGGCTGGCCTTTCTTGAGTCGCCGCGTGTGCCGCCGGAGCACCTGTGCATCCACCACCTTCATGCCCTCGTTCACAGCCTCGGTCGCGGCCGTCTGTAGCTCGGGGTCAAGCGACGTATAGATGCGCAGGCCCTGGCGGTTGAAGTCCGTCTCGCCAAGCCGCTGGGTCAACTGGTCGCGCACCAGGTCCACGAAATAGGGTGCCTCGTTCGCGTCCACGCTCTGCGAGGCGAGCCTGAGCGGCGCGGCCTTCGCCGCTTCGGCCTGGCTTTTGGTGATGGCGCCGGTCTCCACCATCGAGTCCAGCACGAGATTGCGCCGTTCGAGCGCCCGCTGCGCGTGCTTGTAGGGGTTGAAGTAATTGGGCCGCTGAATCATGCCGGCCAGCAGCGCACTCTCCGGCAAATCGAGCTGCCGCACGTCCTTGCCGAAGTAGGCGCGCGCCGCCTCGCCGAAGCCGTCAATTGAAAAGCTGCCGCGCTGCCCCAGGTTGATCTCGTTGGCGTACATCTGGAAGAGCTGCTGCTTGGTGAACCGGCTCTCAAGCTGGAAGGTGATGATGATCTCAATCAGTTTGCGCTTGAGCTTTTTCTCTGGCGAGAGGAAGAAGCCGCGCGCCAGTTGCATGGTCAGCGTGGAGCCGCCCTGGGAACGGCGGCCCGAGCGCAGGTCTGTGAGTATGGCCTCAGCCATGCGGTAATAGTTGACGCCCCCGTGCTCGAAGAAGCGCCGGTCCTCAATGGCCAGCACCGCCGGCACAAGATACCTGGGCAGCTCGTCATAGGTGATGAGGCGCCGCTTGGTGCGGTTCTGATCGCTGAGACCGGTGATGAGCAGCGGCTCAAGCTCATAGGCGGCAAGCGGCTGGCCCTGGTCGCTGGTGATCCGCTGCACCACCCCGCGCGAAATGGTGATGGTTGCGCCGTCCGGCGCGTGATAGCTCTGCGGCCCCGGGTGTACGGTGATGCTGTTGTCATTGAGCGCGTAGGTGCCCATCGGCGACGTTCTGCCCTCGCCGTCGATGCTGTATCCGGCGGCGCGCAGCTGCTGCGCCAGCTCTGCCGTGGTAAAGTGCTGGCCCGGCCGCAACTCACGCGGCGCGGCGTAGATCTTCGCCGTGTTTTCAAAGAGCGGCTTCTGCAGCCGTTCGTCCACGATGTGCTTGTACTTCGAGTAATAGAAGCCGAAGACGGCCGCGAAGAATACGATGACTACCATCAGCGCGACGGCGCCAATTTTGAGCAGCCGTGCCTTGAGCGGTTCAGCCTTGCCACTCGAACGTTGCGGCTTGCGAACTTTTACTGTAACGGCCACGCGGGAAACCACCTTCTACGCGGATAATCTGCACGTCAACCGGGCCAGCGCGGGCCCGGCGTATATGTCTGACGGTCTGATGCAGGGTTTGTCTCAGCCGATAGCACCCGCGACAGCACCTGTCTCCACTTCCAGCACAGCGCCCGTCGCGCGATTCACCAGCTCTACCTTGCCCTCGGCAATCTTCTTGCCCACATTTACCCGGTAAGGAATCCCGACCAGGTCAGCATCCTTGAACTTCACTCCCGCTCTTTCGTTGCGATCGTCCAACAGCACGTCGTAGCCGGCGGCCGCAAGCGCGGCGGCGATCTTCTCCCCTGCCT
>CAYQYM010000087.1:0-8410 GCA_964421715.1 uncultured Acidipila sp. | reverse complement strand
TTCGGTCTGGATTGACGTCGGCGCGGGTAACATCAGCGGCAGCGGCAGCATCAGCGCGTTCGCCCTGGCTGCGGATGGGAGCCTGACCGAGATTGCCGGCTCGCCGTTTGGAACGGGCACCGCGCCACTGGCGCTGGCGGAGGACGCGACCGGCAGCTACATTGCCGTGGCCTGCCAGGGCGGCAGCCCGGACCTGCAGATCTTTACGTTGGACAAGGTGACGCCCGGAAAGCTGGTCAACTTTGGCACAGGGACCACGGGCACGCCGCCTGCGTATGCGAGCTTGCTGACGTGGTCTCATTAGGCAGTGGGAATCTGCCATGGCCGCCCGGCCGTTCTACCACTTGGGCGGCCGCCGGCACTGGAGCAAGCACTCGGAGCGGGAACGGCGGGTTATCATTGACTGAGCGATGCATCTAGGCGACTCCATCGTAATCTTCATCCTTGCGCTGGTACTCTTTGGGCCGAAAAAGCTGCCTGAGATCGCGAGGCAGGTCGGCAAACTGCTGATGGAGTTTCGCCGTGCCAGCAATGAGTTCAAGCTGCAGATGGACGACGAGCTGCGCGCGCTGGAGCAGCAGGAGCGCCAGAAGCAGCTGCAGACGCCTGCAACCACTCCGACTGTGGAGGTAACCGCGGCAACAACGCCCGGGGAGGCTGCCGGCTCTGCGGAGACTGCGGCCGGTATTGGCACAGGCTTGGGCTCAGGCTCAGGGCTGACGGCGCAGCCACCCTCGCAGGGCATTGTGGTTCCCGCAGACTCGCCCTACGCCCGTGCGGTCGCCCTGGAAGAGGCCGCGGCGGAGAGCCGGGCGCGGGAAGAGGTGCCGCCGCCGGCACGCCAGACTACCGTGCGCGAGACGCCTGAGCACGGGCCAGAGGATGCGAATAGCCATGCCGCAGAGGGCGCGAAGGCGCAGAACTCTGCCGCGCCGCTGGTGAACAGCACGTACCCAGAGTCGGCTCCGGGCAAGTCGGCCGAAGCCGTAAAGCTGATCTCGTCGCCCGAGGAGCAGGCCTCCTACAACCATGGCTGACATAGTCGATCGCGCCCGCACCGCGGTAAGCGAACGCGCCGATCTGCCCGGCATGAGCCTCATCGAGCATCTCGAAGAGTTGCGCCGCCGCCTTGTCCACTCCATCGTGGCGCTGATCGCCGGCTTCTTTGTTGCCTACGGCTTTCACGAGAAGATCTACGGCTACATGCAGCGGCCTATCACCTCCGCGCTGACGCGCCATCACATGCCGGCGCAGCTCGTCTACCACAACCCGGTAGACGGCTTTAACATGTTTCTCAAAATAAGCTTTATGGGCGGTGCCATCCTGGCCTCGCCTTATATCCTGTACCAGGTCTGGCTGTTCATCTCTCCCGGCCTTTACCAGAACGAGAAGCGCTACATCGTTCCGTTCATGGTGGCCACGGTTTCGCTCTTTCTGGCGGGGGCTTACTTCGGCTATCGCTGGGTTTTCCCGGGCTCGCTGGACTTCCTGCTCGAGTACAGCAAGGAGTTTCGTCCGCTGATTGAGATCAACGAGTACACAGACCTGTTTCTCACCGTGATCCTCGGCCTTGGTATCTCGTTTGAGATGCCTATTCTCATCATGTTTCTCGCGCTGTTCGGGATTGTCAGCGCAAAGTGGCTGATCAAGAACATCCGTTACGCCATCTTCTTCATTTTCCTGATTGCCGCCATCATTGCTCCCACGCCGGACCCGCTGACGATGTGCGTCTTCGCCACGCCTATGCTCGTGCTCTACCTCATCGGAATCCTGGTCGCCTACATGGTTCACCCCGCACAGCGCAGGAAGCGCGCGCAGGAGCCCGCCTGATGGTCCGCGTGCTTGCCGCGGCGCTTGCCGTGGCGACTGCCCTTGGTGCAGTTTTCGCGCTCGGCCGTCGGGCCACGGCGCAGGCTGCTGTCTCCGAGCACTTCAATGGTGCCCGCGCGCTCGAGTACACGCGCCAGTTCGTGGCTATCGGGCCGCGCTGGGTGGGCAGCCCCGGCCACCAGCGGGCAGAGGCCTTCCTGAAGCAGCAGTTTGCGCACGACAGGCTGGAGGAGGACACCTTTACGACGGACACGCCCATCGGCCCGCAGACGCTGCATAACTTTATTGTGCGGTTTCCGGGAAGGAAGCCGGGCGTGATCGTGCTGGCCAGCCACTACGAGACGAACTATCCGCTGCGCAGCATCGGCTTTGTTGGTGCGAATGACGGCGGTTCCTCTACCGGCCTGCTGCTTGAGCTTGCCAACCACCTTCGCGGACACGAGCTTGAGGGCCATAGCGTGTGGCTGGTTTTCTTTGACGGAGAGGAGGCGTTCGACCAGTGGTCCCGGTCGGACTCGCTCTACGGCAGCCGCCATCTCGCGGCGAAGTGGCAGACCGATGGAACGCTCAGGCAGTTGCGGGCCTTCCTGCTGGCCGACATGATCGGTGACAAGGACCTGGAAATCGACCGTGACCGCAACTCGACGCCGTGGCTGCTGGACCTGGTCTACAAGGCGGCGAAACAGCTTGGAGTTCAGTCGCACTTCTTTGTCCGCGAGAATCAGGTCGAAGACGATCATCTTCCGTTTGTGCAGCGCGGCGTGCCCTGTGCGGACATGATCGACATCAACTACGGACCCAACGACCGCTATCACCATACCGCCGAGGACACCATGGACAAGCTCAGCGCCCGGAGCCTGACCATTACCGGCGACGTGTTGCTTGCAACCATCAGACTGCTGAATCAGCAATGAACCGCATGTTTGCCGGCGCGCCGCTTTCCTGGTGGCTTGGTTTTCACGCGCTTGTGCTGCTGCTGCTGCTGGTCGATCTTTTTCTGCTCAAGCGCACGCATGCAAGCTGGCGGGTGCGGGTGGCATGGAGCTGGACGGCCTTCCTGGCGGCGCTGGCCTGCGGCTTTGCGCTCTTTCTCACCAGCGCCCAGGGTCATCGGCGCGGGCTTGAGTTCTTCTCCGGTTATCTCGTGGAGGGCTCGCTCAGCGTAGACAATCTCTTTGTCTTTCTGCTAATGTTCCGCTCTCTGCGGCTGGGGCCGCACCAGCAGGAGCGTGTGCTGCTGTTGGGCGTGGTGGGCGCGATCGTGATGCGCGGACTGTTCATCGGGCTGGGGGTCGAGCTGCTCACGCGCTTTGCCGTGGTGGAGTA
Organism: uncultured Acidipila sp.; assembly: GCA_964421715.1. GTDB lineage: Bacteria > Acidobacteriota > Terriglobia > Terriglobales > Acidobacteriaceae > CAYQYM01. The sequence continues at coordinate 5,254 of CAYQYM010000087.1, read as the reverse complement.
CGTCTTTGCCGTCATGCTGCTGGTCGCCGCCTTCCGGCTGATGCGCCAGAATCCGCAGAAGGAAGGCGTGCCGACCGCGGTTCGCTGGCTAGAGAAACGCGGTCTGCGCGGCGAAGACGGCCTGCTCACCACCACTGGCTTTTTGCTGGTGGTGGCTGCCGTGGAGGCGACGGACCTGCTCTTCGCGCTGGACTCGATTCCTGCCGTGCTGGCCATCTCGCGTGATCCTTTCGTCGTCTACACCTCGAACATCTTCGCGATCCTAGGCCTGCGTTCGCTTTACTTCGCGCTTGCGGCGGTGCTGAACAAGCTGCGCCTGCTGCACTATGGGCTGGCCGTGATTCTCGCCTTTGTCGGGATCAAGATGCTTATCGCGCGCTGGATCCAGGTGCCCGTGGCCGCATCGCTCGGCTTCATCGTGCTTACGCTGGCAGGCTTCGCCATCGCGAGCCGGCGTTTGGACCGTGCCACAGGCGCCGCAGAATAGATAGCAAGTGAGCACCGGCGTAGGCGGCAGTTAAAAGCCGTTGCGCGTCTCCTGCTCAAGCAGGTGCAGGATGCCGCGCCGCTTGAGTGCGGTGAGCACCTGCTCGATGGACCAGTCGAGTGAGGAGGTGCCATCGACGGTGAGCCCTGCGTGGCGGGCGGAGGGGCGCACGAACTTCTCTGCCATGGGGCGGACGGTCTCGGCGTAGTGCGCGGCGACCGAAGCGGGGGTGCGGCCGCGCTCGCGCACGTCACGGGCAAGACGGCGTTCGTAGCAGACGCTGTCTGGCGCGTCGACATAGACGCTGAGCGCGTAAAGGGCGCGCAGGCGCTCGTAGTGGAGGGCGAAGATGCCATCGACGAGCAGGAGGCGCGGCTCAAAGACGCGCTCGGTCTGACCCGGGACGCGTGTGTGCGTGGCGAAGTCGTAGACGGGACGCTCGATGGTGCGGCCCTGGGCGAGCTCGCGCACCTGCGTGATGAGGAGGTTCGATTCGAGTGCGTCGGGGTGATCGAAGTTCTGGCGGCAGCGATCCTCATAGCCGAGGTGGCCGAGATCGAGGTAGTAGTGGTCGAGGTGAAAGTGTGTTCCTTCCAGCTCGCGCGCGAGCTCCTGGGCGAGGGTGGTTTTGCCTGAGCCCGAACAGCCTGCGATGCCGATGACGACAGGAGTGCTCATGCGGGGTCCATGGCGGCCATGCGGCGGACGAGGATGGACAGCAGGGCAGTGAGCTGCTTTTCCACGCGGCGGCCGGTCTCCATCACCTCAGCGTGATCGAGCGGTGCGGCCTGCACGCCGGCGGCGAGGTTAGTGACGCAGGAGATGCCGAGGACTTCAAGGCCCAGGTGACGCGCGGCGATGACCTCATGCACGGTGGACATGCCGACGAGGTCGGCGCCCAGGGTGCGGAAGGCACGGATTTCGGCGGGCGTCTCATAGCTGGGGCCAGGCACACTGAGGTAGACGCCTTCGCGGAGGTCGAGCTCGATGGCTGCGGCAGCATCGAGCGCCGCCTCGCGCAGTCTGCGCGAGTAGGCTTCCGACATATCGAAGAAGCGCGGGCCGAAGCGCTCGTCGTTGGGACCGGTGAGCGGGCTTACCCCGGTGAAGTTGATGTGGTCGCGCAGAAGGACGAGCTGGCCCTGGTGCAGCGAGTGGTGGATGCCGCCGGATGCATTGGTGACGATGAGCTGGCGGACGCCGCACTGTGCGAGCACACGGATAGGGAAGACGACCTGCTGGGCCGTGTATCCCTCGTAGCCGTGAACGCGGCCCTGCATGACGAGCAGAGGCGCGCCGGCGAGCGCGCCTGAGACGAGGCGCCCGCTATGGCCGGCGACGGTGGATTGGGGAAAGTTGGGAATGGCGGCGTAGGGAATCGCGGTGGCGTTTTCAAGCTGCGCAGCGAATGCGCCGAGGCCGGAGCCGAGCACGATTGCAATGCGAGGCGGTGCGGTGAAGACGGCGGCCGCGCGGATGACCTCCGCCGCGGCCACTGCCTGTTCAAAGGTGCCTGCGGTCATTGTTTACGAGCATACCTGCCGCGCGTACGGGGCCGCCAGTGCTGTGTTCAGGGGCGCTCCACCGCCATGGCAACGGAGTTGCCGCCGCCGAGGCAGAGCGCAGCGACGCCACGCCGCGCGTTGCGGCGCTGCATCTCGTAGAGCAGCGTGGTGAGCACGCGCGCGCCGCTGGCACCTATGGGATGACCGATGGCGACGGCACCGCCGTTGACGTTGACCTTCTCAAAAGGAATGCCGAGCTCGCGGGTGACGGCGATGGCCTGCACGGCGAAGGCCTCGTTCAATTCGAAGAGGTCGACGGAATCGGCGCTCCACGCGGCTTTCTGGAGCAGGCGCTGCACGCCGGTGACCGGGGCCATCATGACCCACTCCGGCGCGACGCCACTGGTGGCCTGGGCGCGGATGATGGCGAGCGGCTCAAGACCGAGCGAACGGGCACGCGCGGCGGACATGACGACGAGGGCTGCGGCTGCGTCGTTTACGCCGGGTGCGTTGCCGGCGGTGACGCTGCCGTCCTTTTTGAAGGCGGGCTTGAGCGCGCGCAGGGCCTCAAGACTGGCGTCGGCGCGGATGGATTCATCCTGGGAGAACAGGGTGGGTGGCTGCCCCTTCTTCCTGGCCGGCACTTCGACGGAGACGATCTCGCGGTCGAACCGGCCCTCGGTACGCGCGGCTGTCGCCTTCTGATGGGAGAGCAGCGCATAGGCATCCTGCTCTTCACGCGTGATGTGGTACTTCTCGGCGACGTTCTCGGCCGTGATGCCCATGTGGTAGTCGTGGAAGGCGTCGCGGAGGCCGTCGTGCACCATTGAATCGACGACGACGGCGTCGCCCATGCGGAAGCCGGAGCGGCCCTGCGGCAGCAGATAAGGCGCGTTTGTCATTGACTCCATGCCGCCGGCGACGACGATCTCCGCATTGCCGGTCTGGACGGCCTGCGCGGCGAGCGCGACGGCCTTGAGTCCGGAGCCGCAGACCTTGTTGATAGTGAGGGCGCTGACGGCGGGCCTGAGGCCGGCGTGGAGCGCGGCCTGGCGTGCGGGGTTCTGACCCAGGCCGGCGGAGACAACATTGCCCAGAATGCACTCGTCCACCTGCTCAGCGGAGAGGCCGGCGCGGCGCACGGCCTCGCGCACAGCGGTGGCGCCGAGCAGCGTTGCGGGCAGATCTGCGAGCGAGCCCTGAAACTTGCCGACCGGCGTGCGCGCGGCTGACACGATGACTACCTCTTCCATGATGACCTCAATGCGATGGAGTGAAACCGTAGACGATATCAAGTTGCAGGCACCGGGTGCAACGACGCGGCATAAACGGCTGCAACGAACGGCGGCGAAGGCGCGCCCTGCACTCCATCCCGTAACGCGCTGTGCGCTCCCTTAAACTTGTGGCAGTCGCGGGGAGGAGTGCCGAGGGTGAGCCGGTCAAGCACATTGGATGAGGGGACGGGGCGCGGGGTGGCGCCGTGGTGGCACACGCTGCTGATGATGGTGCCGGTGGTGGTGCTCTCAGTGATGGGAGCGCGGCGCAGCCATGGCGGCGCGGACGGGCTGGCCGCGCACCACGCACGCCAGTATGCGGCGACGCTGGTCTTCGAGTGGCTGCTGTTTGCGCTGGCGTGGTGGGGGCTCCGCATAAGGCGTACGGCTTTGCGCGAGGTGACCGGGGCGCGGCCCGAGGGGTGGCGCGGGTGGATGGAGACGCTGGGCGCAGCGGCGGTGTTCTGGCTGGCGGCGATGCTGGTGCTAACCGCGGTGGGGCTGCTGCTCCAGCATGCGCACCTTGCGTCTCCGCAGAAGACGATCGCAAAGCTTGCGCCGGAAAATGCGGCGGAGCTTGCGCTGTGGCTTGCGCTGAGCCTTTCTGCCGGCATCGCGGAGGAGTTTGTCTTTCGCGGCTACATGCTGCGCCAGTTTGCGCGCGTGAGCTGCAGCTTCTGGGCCGGGGTTCTGGTCTCTTCGCTGCTGTTTGGTTTCGCGCACGGTTATGAGGGGCTGAGCGGAATGCTTGCGATCACAATCTTCGGCGCGCTGTTCTGCATGCTTGTGCGTGTGCGCGGCAGCATTTTTGCGGGCATGATGGCGCATGCCTGGCATGATGCATTCACCGGAATCGCGCTGGCGATTCTGAAACACGCGCGCATGTTGTGATGTCGCGTGACGCCGCCCATTCGCAAACCAAACTTGCGTATCGGAAATTTCCATTTTTTTCTTGACACTGTTTTTTCCGAACTCTATACATTCGGTAACTGCAACATTCGTGTTGCAGTTCAAAAAGGGAGAATAGACATGGCAACGAAGAAAGCAGCCAAGAAGGCACCAGCGAAGAAGGCAGCAAAGAAAGCACCGGCCAAGAAGAAGTAAGCAACAGGCAACACAGAAGGGGACGCGATGAGCGTCCCCTTCGTGTTTCTGCAGCGGGAATGGAAACGTATGACTCGGCGCCGGTGGATTGCAAACGAATGGGGGGAAGGCAGTGCGACCTTGACCGGTACACAGGCCGCGCACCTTGCGCGCGTGCTGCGGGCGCGGGCCGGCATGGAGTTTGACGTGGCGACAGGGGAGCGCGCGTGGCGCGCAGTGATCGAGACGGTCAGCCCGGAGGCGGTCCGGTTCCGCCTGATGGAGGCGCTGGCGGAAACCGGGTGCACAGCCGGGCTGCGGCTGCACCTGTTGATCGCGATTTTTAAGTTCGACCGTATGGAGTGGGCGATCGAAAAAGCCGTGGAGCTTGGAGTGGCGGTGATTGCGCCGGTGGTGGCGCAGCGCACGGAGAAGCACCTGGCGCAGGCAGCAGAGCGGCGCGTGGAGCGGTGGCGCCGGATAGCGCTTGAAGCCGCACAGCAGTCGCGCGGGACCATGGCACCGGAGGTGCGCGACCCGCAGACACTGGCTGCGGCGCTGCGCGGGCGCGCGGTGGGAATCCTGCTGGATGAAAATGAACGCGAGGTGAGCCTGCGCGCGGCGGTCGAGAGATGGGAGGTAGAGGAGCTGGAGATTGCGCTGGGGCCTGAGGGAGGATGGACCGAGCAGGAGCGTGCGCTGTTTGCGCTGCATGGCTGGCGGGCGGTGACGCTGGGCGAGAGGATTCTGAGCCCGGAGACGGCGGCGATTGCCGCGCTGGCGGTGGCTGCCGCGGCTGCGCGCGCGCCTTGAAATGATGGTGAGACGGCAAAGAGGCACGGGCGTGTTTGCCCGTGCCTCTTCACTGCTCTAGGATGTGTGTGGGGCAGCGCCACGTATGGACG